>PMUE01000356.1 GCA_003167055.1 Vulcanimicrobiota bacterium
CCTCAGACTGCCGGCGGCGAAGCTCGCGTGCATGACCTTATTGCTCCATGACGGATTGCCTTGAAACTCTTGCGGGGCGTCCGACACGCGGCTCAATTGTGTAATCTCACCGCCAAAGCACTTGGCGTAGAAGTTGAGCGCTTCTTCGCAGGTCCCGTGGAAAAAGATGTACGGCTCGAGCTGCATTTCGGACCCCTCCCCCGGCAACGCCGACCGAAGCCTTGGCTACCCTGTCTGCCGGCGCCTCTAGCCACAGGACAGAATGAGGCGCGCAACGATAGACGGTGGTAAACGTGCATACGATCTTTGACTCGCGCGACGTCAACAATCTGCTCGTCACGCTGGTGATCCCCTTGCTGCCTCTCGCGATGAGCGTCTGGGGATGGACCAGATGGGCCAATATGCGAAAGCGCGGCGCGAAGCCCAAGTTTAGCGTCACAGCCTTTGCCGTTGTAACGGCATTCATCTTCGTGTCCTACGCCTGGTTCTTCTGGTGGAATTCATGGATCATCGAGCATGATTACGCTGTCGGCAGAACAAGAGTGGTCGAGGGACAGATTAACGATTATCAAACAAGTCCCGATGGCAAAGACGTGTCCTTTGTAATCGGCGGCGTTCACTTTAGTGTCTCCTGTTGCGATCCGGGGCCGATTTATCGCGGAACGCCGACCGTAGGGGCACTCTCACCCGACCTGTTGCACGAAGGCATGCGCGTGCGCATCACCTATCTTTTTAGTGGCGAAATCGTACATATCGAGACGACCGCCCATGTTTTGTGAAGCGGGCTGTTACCCATGGCACGGACACTAGCGTGGTCTTCAATCATTGTTGTGGTCGTATTTTGCGCTGTGACCGTGCTGATCGCGTTTGTCAACGCGCATCAACCCACCGGGGTTACGATGTTCATGGCGTACGCCGCCGTGTCATGGGCGTATGCTGTGCTCACGTTCACCGGTCCGCGCGAGATTCCGGAAAACGAGGACCTTCATGAAGAGCTTGCGCGAAGAATCGGCTTTTTGAGCTACGAACGCATGGCTATTTTTCAATACGTGATTGCACCGTGGCTTGCGGCGTTGAGCGCTCCGTTCCTCATGGTGGTTGGGCTGGCGATTGCGCTGAAGGGTTAATCTCAAGCTATAAAAAGACACAACCGACGGAGGGTAAATGACCGACATTGATATGCGCGACGCGTGCCAGGAGCCGCTAGCTAACTTCTGGTCGCAGCGATATGCTGGATGAAGGCTTCGCGGCGACTTCGGGCACGCATACGAGGCTCACATTGTCGCTGCGCCCGATGCGCCGTTTCTGCGCGAGGTCGAGGCCGCCGTCGGCATTGAGCGAGATCACACGCTATGGATCGAGGTCACTACGGATGAGGGGCAGACCTGGTCGCGAGCATTCACTAAACGTTTTCACCCGGGATTGGCAGGCTGCATTTTCACAACGCCGCATCCAAATGTTCTCGGTTTGAGAATTCAAGGAGTCGGGCTTTCCATCGACGTGTCGCGCCCCGACGAGGCGATGGAGCTACCGGTGCTTCCCCTTCAAAATTCGGTGTCGGACGTGAACGGTCGTCGCATGTTCCTTGCGGACGACGTAAAGGTGATAGCGTTCGACGGTGTGCGCGTACTTTGGATATCGCGGCGCGTGTCACTCGACGGAATCGGTGGGCTATCATACGCGGACGGAACCGTGCGCGGTCTCGCTACGGACGTGGGGGCCGAAAACGTCCCGTTCGAGATCGACGCGGTTAGTGGCGCGGCGAGCGGCGGGTTCGTTGACTTCAGAAGACTGGGCTAAGTGTCTGACCGTCTTGGACTTTGATCCGCTCAAAGATCTTAGCAAAGCGACGCGCAGCTACGAGACGGATAACCACATTATCAATCAAAATATCCCGACGTTGTATTCGTCGAGCCAGTCGTGTACTGCAGCAAGCTCGGGCGCCGCGGGCATTCAGCCGGCCTATACTTGGGGCGCCGACGGACGCCCCGCCAACTATTCGATCTTCTCCATAGTCAACTCCACAACGGCCAATTACTCTGCGCACTGGGACGGCGATACGCTGCTGTACGTTGCCGAGCAGGGTGGCATGGTGTTGTATACGGAAAAGCTTGGTTTTTCGATAAATTTCGGCTCCGGCGGCATGTGGCCGACACTTGTCTACGATCGCGATTTTACGGGCACGGCGGCTAACTCGCATTTCTCAACCGGCGCAACCTTCCTTGGTTTCACGACACTGAACCTTGAAAATGTGCGGCCCTACACCCCGCCGGCGTTCTGCAAGGGTGGCCCAATAACGTCCGTGGAATGCTCCGGTTCCTCATCGGCCGTTCAATCGCCAAGTGCTGGTGGCTCGTCGTACGGTTCACTGCAAACGAGCGTTCCCGCCGCGCCGCTTGATGCGAAGCGCGAAGACGGCTATTTCGATGGAACAATCACCATTCAGGGCGCCCGCGCATACGACCCCAACATGAATCAGTGGATCACACCGGATGCCTACGCGGGCGACGTGCACGACCCCATGTCGCAGCACCCGTACATGTGGAACAAGAACAACCCCGTGGTGTACAGTGACCCGAACGGCTACACCTCGACGGTCACTGTGAGTGGAAACAACATTGACATATCGATAAGCGTGCAATTCACGGGCGATACAACCAGCCCCGAAGGACAGGCTGCGAAGCAAAGCTTTATAAACGGATTGTTGGCCTACGGCGGCCAGCACGGTGCATACAACGTATCGGTCAATGTTAGCATCGTCACGAATTCATCAAGCGTGAGTCCGAATCTGCTTAATACAATAAACATACAGGATGGCAACGCGCCTTCGCTAGCTAACAATGCCGCAAATCATTGGACGATTGGAACAGATAAGGCTTATAACGACTGGGGTGACATGCACGAAGCGGGACACGTGATAGGACTTCCCGACGCTTACAAGCAACCATTTTCTGACGATTGGAAGGGGAATATTATGCACGAACCTTATGGCCAGGTCGATTCACGAGATTTTGTCTATCTCCAGCGCGCCGTGGGCAAGTCAGGCACGGCCACGCTTACCGCCGGAACGGCCTGCATGCAGTGCATGTACAACCCAGGTTCCCCGTAACGATGAAAAGCGCGATTATAGCCGTTATCTTTATGGCGGTGTGCTCTGCGGCGGTTCGCGCTGACTGGCCACCGGCAATAAAGGTCCCGGGAGACGTGCCAAATCGGCTTGCGAAGGCTGCAGTCGTTCACCTCGCGGCATTTCCGAGTTATCTATCGTTCGAAAAGCGTGGATTCCAGCAAGGTGGTGATTACGATACCAAGGACTACTGCTCCGCAACAATAGATGTAGGAGCGGATCCTGGCGTTCGAGCGTCAATCGTTATACTTGGGGTCGATAGCTCCCAAAACACCTACGAGACGTTTCCACAGCCCCAATCGGTCGTGCTCACGGGTAGGGAGAAGCCGGACGTCGATAGTGTTGTCGATTGTCTTTCGTAATTCCGCTGCGACAGAATGAGACGGCATTTCTGATTAAACTTCTAGGCGAGTCGATCAATTCGAAGGAGAACTTCTTCGTGGATATGACCGCGGTTCCGTGCGGCGCGTCGGTTAAATGAGCGAGGCGGCGTCGAGCGGCCTATGACGTATCGTTGCTGTTTTCGCTGACCTGAGGTCGCAACACGGTTCGGGTTGAAACTGTGAATCCCGGCCCTAGGGCCAAGGAGATTCACGTGAAGCAAAATCGCTTCACCGAAGCGCAGATCGTCGGGATCTGCAGCAACTCGATGAGGGAACACCGGCAACCGAGTTGACCCGCAAGCATGGCATTCATGCAAATGCAATCCGGCTTTGGCGCGATAGATGCAGCGGAATGGAAACGAGCGATCTCGTCCGACTCAGGTAGATCGAAGTCGATGCGGGCCGCGAGCTGACCCAATCCGATCCGTTACGCCGGCTATGTGCAAAGGCGCCCCGATCTCGTCGATTGAGTGCTCGGGATCTTCCTCAACGGTGCAGCAGCCGAGTGCGGGCGGATCCTCGTATGGGAGCTTGCAGACCGCGGTACCGTCCGCGCTCCTGGACGCAAAGCGCGAACACCGTTACTACGACGGCACCGCTGCAATACGAGGACCCGAGCGGATACGATTCGCTCACCGATGATGCCGAATACGGACCCACTCCTGATGACGGTCATCCTACGGCTGCTAACGGCACGCCTACAAAGACCGTAACTGGTCAGAGTGATCCGAACAATGGGCACTATCAGGCGCTTAACGATGCCGCCAGGGCTGCCGCGGGTCATACAACAACCTCTCTTAAGGATAGCGAAGTCGGTCGCGCAGTCTATTGTACGGGCGGAGCTGGTACATGTGGCTACGGGCCCGCCGCTATCGGGCCGCCGAGCCACGGCAGCTACGGAAATGTCGGTGTGGATCTCTCACCGTATCAGGGTGATCGGCAGGTGGGCATATGGCATACACACCCGGCAGGCGCAGGCGCCGACACAACGGGCGAACACGCTAACAACGCCTCCCGGACGTTCCATACTCCGGGATTGAGATGGCTCGATAGCCTAACCCTTCACGATTTATACCTCAGTTTCCACTGGCCTCGTCTTCCAAAGATACACAATGCTACAGGCAGACACGTTGAGTTCGGAGGGTGCAGATGTTGATCCGGAACCGGTCCCTCAGTAGCCGGCTTTTCCTGAATGCAGGGAGCTGCGCACTAGTGCTAATGCTTGTCCTTTCGACCGCTGCCGCAAAAGACGGCGGGGCCTCAGGCGACAAAGGCGTGAACATAGTGGTCTCATTCTTGGACTGCTCGGCGGGCGCCGGGAAGAAATCCGTTCTACACGCGTGGGTGCGGAATCTGCAGACTCACAAGGTTGTAGTCGACCAGAGCGCGCCCCCCACGACTTCGCTTATAAAATCAATGGAGTTCGTCTTAGCTCCAGGCGCGTTCAATCTTCTGATAGGTTCTTTATATTGTTCGCAGACGCTAGATCTGGTAGTGCCGGATCAGCCCAGTATGGCAGTTACGCTCTTTGGTAGCAAGGCCGTTACGATGCTCGAGAACGCGACGTCGTTAGCCGGGTCTCTTCCGCTCGCTGGAACGTCGGTGGCGATCGTCTACAAACAGTATCCGGGAGGACGCCGAGGCTTCGTGTCTCCTGATGGCTATTATGAGGTTCCGGCAATCGTTGACGGACCAACATACTATGCGGCTAGCTTACCCTCCGGTGATGCGACAATTCGGCTCTACGATAGCGCTCACGACCGTTGGCTAGACGTTGCGACGATCGGCCTAGATTACCGCTCGTTTTCGAAGCGCTACGTTCTGCACGACATTAGCGCCGCGGACATACTCGGGGCGCAGATTTCGGGGCCCTAGTGTGCGTGTTTGCAGCACCGTAACCAAAGGGCTCCAGCAAAATAAAACGTCAGAGGAGTCGGCACAGGAGCCAGTTTCGGCGCAGGCGGAAGCGATGTCTACCGCTACGGTTTGCAGCATCCGGGCGATGTTGGAGCACTTTACAACATGGAGAATCACGATGGTCCCTTCAACTTTCAGCGGCAAGGGGACCACAATATAGGGCCATCTCGAACTTCGGAATCGGTGTTATGGCAAGTGCCCAAGGCATCTCGCAAGGTCAAGTGAACTTTTTCATTGGTTCCTATTTGTGGTACGAGAGCGAAAAAGATCGGACGAACGACATGGGCCTCAGACCGCAGGATTCGAAGTGGTCGTTGCAAGGGCGTCAATGGACGTCGGCAAACTGCCACTAATTAAACTAACCCGGACGCCCGGTAGTTTGAGGCTCGTCAGGGGACAGTAATGGGACGACTTTTGCGACAACATCGATTTGCCTTTCTTGTATTTCCTTGCGCGTGGCTTGTTGGTATCGTGATAATCGCGCTGTCTAACCCTTTGTGGTCGCCGCTTATCGCAGCCTCCTGGGGGGTGCTAGCCTACCTTTTTGCGGCCACACTTCGCGCCAACGGCCGGGTGTCGAGGCCAAAGCGTGGCCCGCTCTCCTCCCTACTTGCACTTCTCGTGCGAGCCGTTATCCTAGTAATTGTCGCCTGGGTTTCCAGTTCTGCGATGTTTTTGGCAGCGTCCATTGCCTGGGATCCGATCGGGAAGGACGACGACCTCGGCCCTGGGCCGTGCAAGACGTCAGACCTTGCATCTTCTAAGAACGGGGGCGACAAAGTCGCGGTCGTCCGTCAAACGTGGTGTTCGGGAATGCGTGATGACGAGGTTTCTTTCTTCGTTTTCATACATGACGAAGGCGAGTCAAACAGCCGGAGCAACCTTGCATTTCGTTATACCCCCACGCTCAGCAATATTCCGCCGGCCGTGGCATGGACGGGGGCGCGCGCATTGAAAATTTCGGTTCACCCCGACGCGATTGTGCAGGTCACGGAGGAACGCGATTCGATAGATGGTGTTGATGTTACGTACTCTCTCGGGCCGGCCGCCCACCCGCCGGCCCTAGGTTGGTGGCAACGACCGTTCGGGCGTGCGCTCCAGTGAGGAAACGGACGGTATTTCGGCTGAGCTTGTCGAATTCGTTGTTCGGGGCGGTCCTCGTAGCGACGCTGTTGCATGCTAGCCAGATCCGCGCAGAAGAAGTGATGCAGCCATTTCAAGTTGCGACGACTGTGGCGCCCGTGAGCCCAAAAATCTTTGCTTTGGCGAAGGAATGGTTCCATCGGTTCCAGACCGGAAACATCGACCGATCGCAGCTGGATGCCGCATCGAACATGGAGCTCACGGCCGAGGCTATACGACAGCAGGAGGCTGCACTTAGTTCACTTGGCAAGCCGGTAGCGTTCAGATATCTCGGCGTGGACGAAGTCCAGGGCGATAAGGCGTACCACTTCTTAATCACGTTCAACGGGCCGGATCGGATCCTGGAGTCTATCGCTCTGGACGAATCCGGAAAGATCGCTGGCATAGACTTCGCGACATATGCCCCGAGTACAACGTGAATCCAATTTTCGCGGGGTGAGTATTTCCCGGAGCCGTTACCTACGGCATCGCGAAGGGCAGCGGGAAGTTGGTGACCAGAGCGGCGTATAGACGCTCGTGCTTCCGGCGTTTGGTAATTCTCAGGACCTTCGCGATATCGAAGAGCGGCTCGTCGAGCGCCCCGATGATGTCTCGCTGCTGTTTTCGCGGGCGACGATGCTCGATATGCTCGGGCACAACAACGAGGCCCGTGATGCCTAAGGCCTTCTCCATAACGCCGACTATCACAGCGCGGCGCGATCGAGCTTCCGTCTGCCCGCGCGCGTGGAGTTATGAACGACCGCTACCTTCGATGATGTGAAATGATCATCACTTTTGATGAACAATAGTGATGCAATGATTCGCTAGGAACCGCGCGCTCACCGGCTCAAACGATCCCCACAATCATCGCCATGTGTGGGGGATTTATGCGTCGCATTTGTGCATCCGTTCTCGTTGCGGTATTTTCGTTGCAAACGACGGCTTCGGCCGCATCACCGGGTGAAATACAGGGACCGAATGTGCAGCCGCTGTTGTCCGCAATCGAGGGTTCGCAGGTCTTCGCGCTTCTGACTGGTCAGGAAGCGCGATACGAAGCGATGCATGCGTCGCGACCCCAGATCGTGCACATTCGACCGGACGGTTACCGCCCCGACGTCAGCCGCGCGCGATTTGCGTACGCGGTCGTCCGCTACGGTGAGCCGGGCAAAGCGCCGCTCATGACGCACAAGATTCCGTTGGCGAAGGACGCTCCGCGCGACCCACTCGCGATGCAGCGGCCGGTGGCGGTTTCCCCTGTCGCGATGCATGGTAGCGCCTGCGCTCGTCACTGGCTGATTCGCTCGGCATTAACAATGGCAACGGGAACGGAACGTACGCTTGGACCTACACCAACGCGGGCCGCGAGCTGACGCAAGCCGATCCGTTCACTGGCCAGAATACAAGCCCGCAGGCGTCCGGAGGCGCGACGTACCCGCTCGTGGCTAAGAGCCTAACGTATGATGCAGATGGCCGCATTTCCGGCTTGACGCTTCCTCGTTCGCTCAATCCGTACGGTACATTCACCTACGACCTCGAGGATAAGGTCGTTATGTACGGGGTAACCGGGGCTAGCGGATTGACCGTAAGCGGTGAAGCCGGAAGCGCAAACTGCTGCGAAGCCTACAAGTACTCGACGCGCAACGAAGTGCCCGGTATGAACGTCGCTGGGGCGCAGCTTGCGAACGGCGCGATTTGTACGGTTTTAACGGGCGCCTGCACATTTGACAGTCGCAGCGGCCAGATGCTTGAACAGCAGGCCCCCTATGGGGGCGTGACCACTGGTCACAACTACGCGTACGACGCCGCTGGGCGTGAAACGACTGATACCCAGCAGTGTGGAGGCGTTACGTCAGGCACGGACACACGCACGTACGATACTGACAACCACCTCGCCCAGCAAGCGATTACGAGCGGCTTTAACCCAGGGACGCAAGGGTGTGGCGGCAATCAGTTGACATACAATTACACCTGGAGTGCTGATGGCCGGCTCGCGAATTTCTCGCAGACGGAATACACCGGTGGGTCGCCGCCGTCGATCACCAACACTTTTTCTGCTCATTGGGACGGCGACACGCTCCTGTACGTGTCATACGAAGGCACGCTCATGATGCTTTACACAGAGAAGCTCGGCTTCTCACTGCAAGGCAGCAACGGGAGCTGGTCTACCCTCGTCTATGATCGCGACCAAACCGGGACCGCGGTAAACACGCACTTCGAGACCGGCTCATTTATCGGATTTACCGCAATGAATCTCGAGAATGTGCGGCCATATACGCCACCGGCAATGTGTAAAGGCGGCCCGATCTCTTCGATCGAGTGCTCGGGTTCCTCGTCAGCCGCGCAGCAGCCGAGCGCCGGCGGATCTTCGTACGGGAGCATGACAATCTCAGTACCGGGCGCCCTGCTCGACGCGAAGCGTGAAGACGGCTATTACGACGGTACGGTTGCAATCCAGGGCGCCCGCGCATATGACCCCAACATGAACCAATGGACCACACCAGACGCGTACTCGGGCGACGTACATGACCCCATGTCACAGCACCCGTACATGTGGAATAACAATAATCCGGTTCAATATAGCGATCCAAGTGGATACGTTGTCTCCGGACTCGCTCTCGAGGCCCTATTGCCTTCAAACTCTGACATCTATGTAAAGGTCGAGGTAAACGCAGGTCCGTTTCACGCTTCTATGACATTCACTGGGAAGAGCGGTTTCTTCGTTTCCGGCGGCGCAGCGGCGTCAAAGAGCGCTGCCACATCTCTGGCGTCCGGGAAATTCAAGGTAGGGGCATCGGCGATGGCGGGGGTAATCGTACCTAAGCCTGGGAAAAAGTCAGGGGATGTCGTCAAGGGAGCCAGCGTCGGCGCGAGTGGCGGTGATGTGCTTGGCGCTGAGGCCTGGGGAAACGCTAACGGTTCCGCGGCGGGTGTCGGCTTAACTACGCCGGGCCTGACGCCAATTTCAGGAAGCTATGGCGTCCAGATGCCGTCGTCTACCCCATCCACGTCAAGCGCGAGCCAGCCACCGAAGCAACAATAGGGTGAGACATGTTCGTAGTTATCATTATTCTCGGAACATTAGCATTCGTCATTCAGGCTGCAAGGCAGAAATGGGTCCTATCGGGTTGGATTAGAACCTGCTATCTGGCGTTGCACGTTCTTCCGGGAGTGCTCTTTGGAATTGCTGCGGCGTACCACGTAGGCGTCCTCGCCGAGATCTACTTTGGACTTGGTGTCGCATCCGTTCTTGTGATCATCGTCATTGATGCGATGTTGCAGCGAGGCCGGCCCGCGCGTGACGGGGATGCGTCGCGGGATTGACGTCGGGTGAAGCCGTTGGGGGAAAGAAGGGAAGCCAGCGGCGTATTAATGAACTGTGCTTCCGGCGTTTGGTAACTCTCAAGATCTCCGTGATATCGAAGATCGGCTCGTCGAGCGCCCCGATGGTGTGTAGCTGCTGTTTTCGCGGGCAACGATGCTCGATATGCTCGAGCGCAACGACGAGGCGCGCGATGCCTATATCGGCGCTATCAAGCGCAATGGGACGCACCAAACAGAGATCCGACAACCTATATCAACAACGTTCGGACCCACGTTGCGGGCTACGGCAATGCGGAGGAGAAGAGAGTAGTAACGGGCTCAGAAACAAGCCTCGCGAAAGCATTGGGAGAGGGTACCCGCACGGACCATAACACACTAATGGAACGTGCCACGTCAGTGGAACAACAACAATCCGGTGCGGTACAGCGACTCGACCGGATATTGCACGGACGCTGTTAGCTGTGGAGCTCAACTGATCGTTCAGAGCGCAGCGAAGGCACTGTTAGGCTTAACCGGCGGCGTCGCTACCGCTGCAGCCGGAGGCGTCCTGACGGCAGTTGTCGCAGCGATGACGCCCGGTAAGTTGGCCGACGACACCGAATCAGGCTACAATCGCGATCATCCCGACGTCGCGAATCAGCAACATGCGTCTGCGCTAAAAGCGCTCGCTGGTGCTGGGGCGCTGGGAGCGGAGGACCCGGACGTGGTCCAAACCGGGGAGATTTGAAAAAGGGTGGGCAGCAACAAGCAAGCAAATGCCGTTGCGGAAAGCCTCGGCTACAAGGATGCTGAAACACTTAAACAAGACGTTACTGGATCAAGCCGCACCTCGGGTTTTCATATCTATAAAGACACGCAAACCGGCAACTATTATGTTCTGCAAAAAGGCGGGACGGGGGAGGCAATGGAGGTTCCGAATGCAAGCGCGCCAAGCGGTCCACAGCAATGAGCCAGCGCGTGACCCTCGGCGCAATCGTCAAGAGCGAAGCGGTTCTTGGAGACCTAATTCGGCCACCTTTTTCAATGCGCAGGCTCCCTAATGGTGAAATCCGCTGGGAAATTGAAAGTGGGGTCGACGAGCACGAGCTGCGGACCGAGGACCATTTTGTTGCCCTCTTCGTCAAGCTCGATCCGGTCTGGGAACAGCTGCGTTCATTATCTGACCACTGCGAGCTTGTGTTCAGCTGTTATGTGTGGACGGACGAAGGCGAACCAACTCCTATTTTTGTCCTCTCTAATCGAACGCTTGCAAGAATTGCTGGTCTTCGCGCCGAGTTGAACGTCGACTTTTAGCGTGTCGACGGCCGTCGGTCTGGTCGATTTGAGGAGGCAACGAAGCTAGTCTGCGGCGTATAAACGCTTGTGCTTCCGGCGTTTGGGAATTCTCAAGATCTCCGCGATATCGAAGAGCGGCTCGCCGAGCGCCCCGATGATGTCTCGCTGCTGTTTTCGCGGGCGACGATGCTCGATATGCTCGGGCGCAATGACGAGGCGCGCGATGCCTATATTGCGGTCATCAAGCGCGACGGCACGCACGTGGGCGCGCTGGGCAACCTCGGCACCTTGCTCTACAACGCCGGCTATCGCAGCGCGGCGCGGCTGACCTACCGCGAAGCCCTCAAGCACAACCCGCGCGATTTGCGCTCGCTGGTCAATCTCGGCAATGCGTTGCTCGAATCAAACGACTTCGACGAAGCGCGCCAGGTCTACGAGCGCGCGATCGAACTCGATCCGGATTCTGCGCCCGCGCATCAAGGGCTGAGTCACGTGCTCGCGCGGCTCGGTGACGACGCGCTAGCCGAGGAACATCGCAGGCGCGGCTTCGAGGCGATGCCGGTCGTCGTGAGCTACTATCGCGGCGACGCGGTGCCGATCTCGGTACTCTTGTTGTGCTCCGCGTATCGCGGCAACATCCCCGTCGATGATCCGCTCGACGATCGCACCTTTCTCATCGTCAAGCTCTTCACCGACTACTACGATCCGTACTATCCGCTTCCGCCGCACGATGTGATCTTCAACGGTATCGGTGATGCGGACCGCTGCGAGGCCGCGCTCATCGCTGCGCAGCAACTTCTCAAAACGAACAACGCGCACGGCATCAACATGCCGTCGCGCGTCCTGGGCACCGGTCGCGTTGCGATGGCTCGCCGTTTACAGGGCATCGATGGGTTGATCGTTCCGCACATCGAGGACATCGGTCGCAATGAGCTCTACCGCGTGCAGCGCTTTCCGGTGTTGGTGCGCCCGCCCGGGTATCACACCGGTGAGTTTTTCGAAATGGCGCGCGATCGCGAGGAGCTCGAACGCGCCGTCGCGCTGCTGCCCGGCGATCGTGTGCTCGCGATCGAGCAGCTCGACACGTGCGGGCGCGACGGTTTGTACCGCAAGTATCGCTTTCTCTCGATCGGCGGCGTGCTCTATCCGGTGCACCTGGCACGTTCGTCGCATTGGAAAGTGCACTACTTCTCGGCCGATCAGGTTCGCACGCCCGAGGCAATTGCCGAAGAAGAAGCGTTCCTGACCAATCCGCGCGCAGCGCTTGGCGAGCGCGCGATGCGCGCGATCGAAGCGGCAGCAAAGCGCATCGATCTCGAATACTTCGGGATCGACTTCGCGCTCGACGCCGATGGGAACGTGCTGTTCTTTGAGGCCAACGCGACGATGCGGGCGGTGGTCCCACCGGCCGACGATCCGTCGGTCGCGCGGCGCAACGCGGCGCTCGCGGCCAATGCGGCGTTTCGCAACCTGGTGCTGCGGGCCGCGGGCGCTAGCGAATCAGCTTGAGGTGGCCGGTCGCGTAGATACGGATCTGCGAGTCGAAGCGATGGTTCTTGCCGTCGATGCCCTTGACGTGCGAGCGCACCGCGTAATCGACGCTGCCGTCATGATGGTTGGGCGACATGCCAATGAAGTGCATGAGCGGATGGCCGTTGCGGAGCTCAACGCGCCGGTGCGTGACCAAAAAGTGCGCGATACGTTCCTGAACCTCGCGCGTGGGATGCGCTTCTACCGGCTTGGGTAAGCCGTTTGTTTTGAGCCAGGACATGGACCCTCGTTTCTCCGCACGTGCTAACTAGACCAAGCGGGCTAGCCATCCCTTCTTTACTGGGCGTTAAGTCCTGGTCAACCCGGGGCGATCTTTACCGTGCGGACACCACAAGGCGCACCACACTTGCAATAATGGGTGCGTGAGTACGTGGTTTACGAAACAGTCTAGCGCGCCGGCGAAAGCTCCGGCAGTTCCCCCGCATGTATCGCACAATCTCGAGCACGCGATCGGGAATTTGCTGTGCGAGCATGGGCGGCTCGAGCAACGCGCCGGACGCCACCTCATGCACTTCTTGGCGAGCACGCGTCACGCCGACGGCAGCACCGACTACGTGGTGCGCACGCGCATCCATACCCAGCACGGTATGGAGCGCAATTTTGAATCGCACGTCCGCGTCCTCGCGGACCGTCGCCTAAAACTGATCCGCTAGCTAATCAGTTCCCGCTCCACCATGATGGTGCGCGGGTCGATCAGGTGCTTCTGCAAGCCCAATGAATCCGCGGGAACGCCGAGCGCAAACGCGACGAGTTGCGGCAAGTGGAACGTTGGCAGATCAGTGCGGCCCCAACGTGAGGCCGAATCTTGCTGATAGCCGTCGAGCGCGAGATGACAGAGCGGGCACGGCGTGAGCACCGCCTCCGCGCCATGATCCTTGGCCATCCGCATGTTCTGGCCGACCATATCCGTCGCGACGTTTTCTTTTTCGAGCTGGATATGGAAGCCGCAGCAGCGCGTCTTGCCCGCGTAATCGACCGGCTCGCCGCCGATCGCCGAAATGACGTCTTCGAGTGAGTGCGGGTTGCGGGCCGACTCCCAACCGTTGACGCTCTCGGGGCGAATGATGTGGCAGCCGTAGAACGGCGCGACTTTGAGCCCGTTGAGCGGACGCACGACCATCGAGCGTAGCTTGTCGAGGCCGATATCGTCGATCAACAGCCACAGCAAGTGGCGAACGGTGACGTTGCCGGCATACTTCGCGCCGAATTTGCCGAGGATGGCGTTGGCTTGATCCATCTGCTCTTCGTTTTCGAGCAGTTCTTTGTTCGCGGCGCGCATGTGCCCGGTGCAGGTCGAGCAGATCGTGATCACGTCGTCGAGGCCGAGCGCCTCGGCTTGCGCGTAGGTGCGCGCATTGAGCACGCGCGCGATATCGCGATTGACGTCGTTAACGACCGATGCGCCGCAGCACGAGGCTGCGGTCAGTTCGATCAGTTCGATGCCAAGCTTTTCGGCCAACAGCATGGTCGAGTTGAAGAGTTCTTTGCATGACTCTTTGGCGACGCAGCCGGGGAAGAACCCGTACTTGCGCA
>PMUE01000175.1 GCA_003167055.1 Vulcanimicrobiota bacterium
CCGCCGCATTGGATCGCGCCCAAATGGACGCGATCCGCGCGCAGTTCGAGGCCGCGACACGCATGGGTATCGAGGCGGGTTTTGATTGGCTCGAACTGCACTGCGCCCACGGCTACTTACTCTCGAGCTTCATTACCCCGCTGCGCAACGTGCGCACCGATGCCTACGGCGGTTCGCTGGAGAACCGGTTGCGGTACCCGCTCGAAATCTTCTCCGCCATGCGCGCGATCTGGCCGGCCGACCGGCCGATGTCGGTCCGCATTTCGGCAACCGATTGGATGGACGGGGGCATCACCGGCGACGACGCGGTGGAGATTGCGCGTGCGTTCAAGACCGCAGACGCCGATTTGATCGACGTCTCGACCGGGCAAACCGATCCGCGCGCAACCCCGGTGTACGGACGGCTCTTTCAGACCCCGTACGCCGATCGCATTCGCAACGAGGTCGGCATCGCGACGATGGCCGTCGGCAACGTCACCGACGCCGATCAAGTCAATGCGATTATCGCCGCCGGCCGCGCCGATCTGGTTGCGCTTGGCCGGCCGCATCTCGCCGACCCGGCCTGGACCTTGCACGCAGCGGCACAGCTCGGCTATGAAGGCAATCTTTGGCCGGTGCAATATCTGCCGGGGAAGTCCCAGCTCGAGCGTTTGCTCGCGCGCGAACAAGGAGCAACGCATGTCATCTGATTACTCGATTGTGCGCGGAAAGCACGCGCTGGTTACCGGCGGCGCTCGCGGGATCGGTGAAGCGATTGCGAAAGCACTGGCGGCAAACGGCGCGCGCGTATCGGTCGTCAGCCGGAACCCCGCCGGCGTCGCCTCGCAATTTACCACCGCGACGGCCGACGTCACGAACGAAGCGCAGCTCAAAGCCGCATTCGAGGCGTGCCGCAAGGCGAACGGGCCGATCGAGATTCTGGTGAGTAACTCCGGCGTCGCCGACTCCGCGCCGCTGACCCGCACGTCGCTCGAGCTCTTCGATCGCATCATCTCGACGAATTTGACCGGCACGTTCTTGGCCTGCCGCGATGCTGCCCAAGACATGCTCAAGGCCAAATGGGGCCGCATCCTCAACGTGGCGAGCATGGCCGGGCTGCACGGTGCTCCGTACGTCTCGGCCTACTGCGCGAGCAAACACGGCGTGATCGGTTTTACTCGTGCCATCGCCGCCGAGTTTGCCGGCATGGACACCAATATTACCGCCAACACGATTTGCCCGGGCTACACCGAGACGGACATGATGCAGCAGGCGATCGACAAAATCATCAAGTTTACCGGCGCAACCAAAGAGATGGCGCGCGAATCGCTCGCGGCGATGAATCCGGAAGGGCGCATCGCGACGGTCGACGAGGTCGCGACGGCATCGCTCGATCTCATCTGCAGTGACAAAAACGGCGTGTCGCTCGTGATCCCCGGCGGCGCGGAGGCGTAGAATTCGGTTGTCATCCCGAGCGTAACTGCGAAGCAGCGTAGTCGAGGGACCTTTTACCTCGCGCTCACCGGTATTTGCACGGTAGCGGAAAAGCCGTCATTGCGATAGGCATTGAGGGTGAGCTGCTGCACGGGCTGCGCCGGCCCGATCGCCAGTTGACTCGTCGGCCATCAACACCTGCCGCTGCATGGGCCAAATGGCCCTATCAATAATGATAATCGGTGGTGGGATTACGAGGAAGGCGCGATTCCGGGCGTTGGCAAGTACATGGTCAACGTCGGCACCGGCAATCTGCTCGTGCAGGCAAACGACGTTGACATCCCCGAGCGCGGGGTCGACCTGGCGTTCCGGCGCACGTACAACAGCCAGAGCTTGCACGACGCGGCCAACGATGACGGCAGCGTGCAGTCGAACTTCGGCGACGGCTGGACGAATACGTTCGATGCGCATCTCGGCGCAAGCGGCGGAACGACCAGTGGTGTCGCAAACATCGTCAGCGTCTACGACATCGACGGCGCCCGCTACGATTACACGCTAACAAGTGTCGGTTCCGGCGGCAGCGCTTCGTACGCGCCGCCGCCCGGCATGCAGGGCACATCCTTGAAGTTCGACGGCTCCTGCGGCTTTTATTGGACCAAGAAGACCGGGACGCAATACGCCTTCTACGTGCCCTTTGCTACCGGTTGCAACACGACGAGCGACACGGGCTCGTTTGGACGGATCATCTACATCTTTGGACGCAACGCGAACAACTATGTGCATTTCGTCTATAGCTGGAACGGCAACGACAGTTCCTCGGATAATCTGTCGTCGATCGCGGGCACGCGGACAACGGATTCGAACGCAGGCACATGGACAACCCCCGATGCGTATGCAGGCGATGTTAACGACCCTGGCTCACAGAAGTCGTACATGTGAAATGATAATAACCCGGTCGCTTACAGTGACCCGAGTGGTTTTGATTCCGTGCCGTATTCCGATACACTTTCTCCACCAGATACCGGGCCTCCGAACCCGAACGGGAACGCTAGCGCTTCAACGGCGCAAGGCGGTGCCGCTGATGCGAATAATCAATCAGCGCAAGCAGCGCAGGCCTCGCAGAACCCCAACGGTTCGACCAACCTGGTGTTCGACCGGGTGACGAATACAATGGCCATCTATAAAAACGGACAGCTTATCGCGACCGTCGCCGCAGAGAACTACACAATTAACCCAAAGGGAGACCCGTATGAAGTGGGTTCGAATGGTCCGGCGCCACACGGCGTCTACCACGTCGGTCCGGTCCTGCATTGGGACGAGACCGCTAAGGACAAGCAGTCATATGGTACCGAGGGAGTCATCGCGCTGTCTGGCCCGGGGAATAGCAATCTCGCTCAGGAGAGACTAATCCGGATTCACGCCGGAGAAGACGCGTATTTCGCGCGCGGTGCGAGCGATAATTACGACCATGCGTGGACAGAGGGCTGCATCCGTGTCTCGGAGCAAACCATGGTGTTGCTCGAGAGGACACTCAACCCAAATCCCAGTCAGAACACACTGATCATAAAATAAGGGGTCGCTTGTGTTTCGAATATTCTTGATCGCGATTCTTGTAGCCGCAGGGTTTGGCAGACAGATGCCGACCTTGGTCAGCAAGCACCTTTGGGTTGGACCTATTGCGTTAGGTCAGAGCCCGGCGAGAGTTGAGGCGATTCTTGGGCCCGCACCCATCCTGGGCGGCCGGGAGAACAAGATGATGTGCTACACGGACGGCGAGTCGACCCTGAGTTTGCATTTCAAGCAGGATGTCAATTTTCTCGACGACCTTGTCGTCTCTGCGGGCAAAATAAAAAATTGCTCGGCCATGATTCCCGCCAGATATCGACCCTTGAGGCTTTGGCGTTGGGCCGGCGGAGTCGTCTCCGCTCGCCCAGACCCAGGAAAATTACGCGCGGATAGTCTGAATTGGCTTCCGCCTGGAACTGCTGATCAAGTGTGGCATTTCAGGATGGACGGCTGCTCTGGAGTCGTAGTTTACGAGAACTTTGGTGCTTACAGTTTTGAGATGGGGCCGTCATCGTGTCCCTGAACTATTGAACGTGTCGTGGCTCCGCCGTTGGCCGAAGCGTGACGACTCATTCACAATGGCGTTGGACCGCGCTCGGCCCCCGATCTCTACGGCCTAGGCAGAATGCCGATCGGTTGACAACCAATTACTCCTCGCAATTATCCGCGGTCTTTGGAGCCAAAACAATCCTGCGCCGCAATTTCGTTCGGCTCGAGATCGAAGGCGAAGTTTGGATTTGTATAAGAGTCTCGGCGCGTGCATGACGTATAAACGGTCGTGCTTCCCGCGTTTGGTAATTCTCAAGATCTTCGCGATATCGAAGAGCGGCTCGCCGAGCGCCCCGATGATGTCTCGCTGCTGTTTTCGCGGGCGACGATGCTCGATATGCTCGGGCGCAACGATGAGGCGCGCGATGCCTATATCGCGGTCATCAAGCGCGATGGCACGCATGTGGGCGCGCTCGGCAACCTCGGCACGCTGCTTTATAACGCGGGCTATCGCAGCGCGGCGCGGCTGACCTACCGCGAAGCCCTCAAGCA
>PMUE01000195.1 GCA_003167055.1 Vulcanimicrobiota bacterium
GATGCGCTTGACCAAGCATCGCTATGTCGTGACCTTGCTCATGTTTTTGAGCATCCTCGTGAACTACATGGATCGGGTGAACTTCAACGTGGCGATCCCCAAGATCAGTGAAGTCTTCGGGTTCAGCCTGCAACAGATCGGCATGATCTTGTTCGCCTGGAGCATCGTCTACGCGGTCTTCAATTTTCCGGGTGGATGGGTGGTGGATCGCCTGGGCTTGCGCTGGGCGCTGCCGCTCTTGCTGAGCTGGTGGTCGATCTTCACGATCCTCACGCCGTTCGCGCGCTCACTCGGCGGGTGGTTCCTCGTGCGCGGATTGATGGGCGCGGGCGAGGCGCCGATCTGGCCGATCAATGCGAAGACCACCAGCACGTGGGCTGCGCCAAGCGAACGATCGACGCTCTTCACGCTGGCGGGATGCGGGCAATACGTGGGACCTGCGGTTGGAACACTGCTGGCCGGTTGGATCGTGGTAACGATGGGCTGGCAGTGGGCGTTCATTCTCTTCGGCATCGCGGGATTTGCAATCATCCCGTTTTGGCTCATCTTCGTTCGCAATCGGCCCGACGAAGATCCGCGAACAAACGCGCAAGAGCGCGCGTGGATCGGCAATAACGCGCCGGCGAACGAACGGGTGGATTGGGCCGGGATTCGCGCAGCGCTGTTCAGCCGCACGGGGCTGGGGATGCTGCTCGTCTATTTGACCTTCGGTTACATCCTTTTCACGTTCATCAACTGGGTCCCGAGTTACATGTTCTACACGTTTCACATGAGCATTCTCAAGAGCGCGGCGTGGGCTAGCTTTGGCGCGCTCTTTGGGCTGGCGGGATATGTGATCTCCGGGCCGTTCAACGACCGGCTGGTGGCGCGCTTCGATCGGCTGACGGCGCGGCGCATCGGGGCAACGGTGCCGATGCTCGGGATGATTGTGTGCGTGCTGCTGTCGCTCGCGACGGCGCGCGCGCAACTTGGCGAGGTGACGGCGGTATTGATCGGCGTCGCGCAGCTGCTGATGAATATGACCGTTGGCGCCTGGGCGGTAACCGTGGTCGAGATTTCGCCCAACCAGGCGTCGACGGGATTGGTCTACAGCATCTATAACGGCGTGCTGAACATCATGGGCGCGTGCAATTCGCTGATTTTAACCGCGCTTGCGACGGCCTACGGATTTCCGCTGGCCTTCGGGAGCGCGCTGTTCTTCATGCTCGTGTTCTTGTCGGGCATGTTGCTCGTCGTGGACCGGAAAAGTTATACGCGATTGATTGCACACGCGCAGGCTGCACGCGAGGCTTTGCCGCGCGCCAGCTAGGGCGGTATGGACACGCCTGATCTGCTCGAAGCGGCGCGCGCGTTTCTCGATCGTGGCGACGTGGCGAGCGCGAAAGAACTGTATTTGCGGCTCTTACTGCGTGACCGCTATCACCACGATGCGATGCTTGGCCTTGCCGAGGTCTTCGTCGCCGTCGCGGACTTCGCGTCGGCAAACGTCGTCTTGACCCAGGCGGTGGCTCGACATGCCACGTCGAGCGCCGCGCGGAGCGCGTTAGGCGGGGTTCTGCTCGAGTTGGATGACCTCGATGGAGCCCGCGACGCGTTTACCGCATCGTTACGCCTCAACCCGGTGCAGCGCAAAGCGTGGGCGGGGCTCGGTGTGGTTTCCGAGCGCGCCGGCGATTTCGCGAACGCCGATCGCGCCTGGCGCGAAGCGTTCCACGATGGCGATCCGGCGATCTCGACCTATCGGGGGCAAGGAGCGCCGGTTCGTGTGCTCTTGTTGCGCTCGGCGGTTGACGGGAACATTCCGCTCACCGCGGTCCTCGACGACCGGATCTTTCAATGGATCACGCTTTTTGTTGAATCGTTTGACGAAGGGATGCGATTGCCGCCGCATGCGGTCGTGTTCAACGCCGTCGGCAACGCTGATCTCCGCACGCGCGCACTCGATAAAGCCGAGGCGGTTCTACGCGCGACGACAGCGCCGGTGATCAATCATCCGACTGGGGTGCGCCATACCGGACGCGCGCGGATCGCCGACCGGCTGCGCCACGTCCCGGGAATCGTCACGCCGCGCATGCTCGTGCGCCGGCGCGACGCGCTCGAGGGCGATCTCGGCTTAGGCTGGCCGATCCTGGTGCGTTCGCTCGGTTTTCACACTGGGGAACACTTCGTGAAGGTCGAGGATCCCGCCGACCTGTCTGCCGCGCTCGCGACGCTTCCCGGCGACGAGTTGCTCGTCATCGAGTACCTCGACACGCGCGGCGACGACGGTGTCTTTCGCAAGTATCGCGTGCTTACGATCGACGGCGGTCTGTACCCGCTGCACCTGGCGGCCGCGCGCGATTGGAAGGTGCACTATTTTACCGCCGATCAGCGCAGCGAATTTCAGCGACAGGAGCGCGAGTTTCTTGAGAATCCGCAAGCCGCTCTCGGCAGCGACGCGGTGGCGGCACTACAACGTGCCGCACGCGCGCTTGCGTTTGACTACGGCGGTATCGATTTTGCGCTCGATCGCCGCAACCGTGTCGTGGTCTTTGAAGCCAACCCGACGATGACCATCGTCCTGCCGTCGACGGACCCGGATCAGGCCTATCGGCGCGACGCGGCGGAACGCGCCATCGGGGCGACTCGAGCGATGATTTCGGATCGAGCCGGCTGATCGCCGCGCCGTCCTGGACCGCGGAGGTCGCACGCGCGCCGAGGGCGCTACACTCAGGCTCGCGGAGGAGTTCGCATGATCGCACGACGCTCGCTCTATCTGCTGGCGGCAGCAGTGATGTGCTTGAGTGCGCCGGTACAAGCCGGCAGCGCATCGGCCACGATGAACGTGACGGCAACCGTCATATCCACTTGCACGATTAGTTCGGGAAACCTGAACTTCGGCAATTACGACGCCATCGGTACAAACGCGACGGCCCCGCTGACCGCGACCGCCCAGATAAGCGCTACCTGCACGCAAGGCGCCACGGCGACGATCGATATCGATGCGGGTCTGCACCCGAGCGGCACGGGCAACGCCCAAACGCGACGTATGAAAGGCACCGGCGCGACCGACTACCTGACCTACGACATCTACCAAGATACGTCGCACAGCCAGCGCTGGGGAACCAAGACGTCCGGAACGACGAGACCGCTCACCGGAGGCGGCGCCGGAACGCCGGTGGGGCTCACCGCTTATGGCTCGGTTCCGGCAGCGCAAAGCGCGCCGGTCGGATCATACAGCGACTCGGTTTCAGTTACGGTCAATTACTGAAAGCAAGCATGATGAAACTCTCGAATGTCATTGTACTTGGCGCTATCGTTGCGCTGTTCGGACTGAGCGCCACCGCAATCGCCGGAGACTTCAGTGTTTCCCCGATTCCGGTTGCGGTGCCAATCGGGGCGAAAACCGCCTCCGTGACCGTGCGAAACCGAGGTTCGGAACCGCTCCATTTGGCAGTGCGTGTGTTCTCGTGGGCCCAATCCGTAGAGTCCGCGATGATTCTTACGCCGGACACGACGCTTGTGGTGTACCCGCGCTCGCTGACCGTCGCGCCCAGCGAGCAGCGCACCGTGCGCATCGGTTTGCCGTCTACCTCCGGAAACCAAGAGATAGCGTATCGCGTGCTCCTCGAGCAACTCCCCGATCCGGCGGCACTTGCCGGCGTAAAAGGGTCGGAAGTCGTCGTTCGCACGAATGTCGGGGTTCCGCTCTTCATCGAGCCGCAGAAGGCTACGGCTGCGCAGAAGATCTCCGGCGCGGTGCTCTCACGCACCGGTCTCGATCTCAAGCTTGAGAACGACGGCGACGTACACATCGAGCCAACTACGGTTTCCGCGATCGGAACCGATGCTGCGGGAAAGCAAACGTTCTCGGCGACCACACCGGGGTGGTACATTCTGCGCGGCGCAACTCGCGGTTTCACGTTTGCGATTCCGGCCGGTGCGTGCGCGACGACGACAACGATCTCCGCCACCGCCGGGACCGGCCACAACGTCTTTAAGGGAAGCACGACGCAGATAACGCGCTCCTGTTCGTAAGCATTGTGCGCTTGGCGGCGCTAGCCCTGACGATCGCACTTCTCGCCGCAACGCAGAGCGAGCCGCGCGACCCCGGCGGCGACATCGCGTACGTCGAGATGATTGTCAACTCGCAGGAGCGCGTGGAAGTCCTCGCGGCAATAACCGATACCGATCTCTTGGTTCAAAAAAGCGATCTGGTCGCGGCGCGGCTGGCTGTCGCCGATGCGAAAGTGCAACACCTCGGCGGATACGACTTCGTCTCGCTCACCTCGCTTGCGCCCGCCCTTACCTACCTCTTCGACGAATCAACGCTCGTGCTGCACGTGGAAGTGCAGGCCTCGCTGTTGCCGATCTCGAGTTACAATCTCGGGCAACACCCTGAGGTACCGTTGCAGTATCTTCAGACGTCCAGCGCGTTCTTGAATTACGCGTTGAACGCGAGTTCGTCGGGACCGTTTGGCTACTCGGCGCAGGCCGGCTACAATTTCCCACACGTGCTGCTTACTAGCACGATGTTCTCGGACAACGGGCTCTTCAGGCGCGGGCAAACCTACCTCGAACATGACGACCGGGACGATTTGATCACCACCACCGTCGGCGACGCTACGGTCGACGCCGGAACCTTTGGCGGAACCGACCAAATCGCCGGCGTGACGATCGAGCGATCCTTTGCGCTCGACCCGTACCTGTTACGCTTTCCGGAGCCCGCGCTCAGCGGCACGGTGCTCACGCCCTCACGCGCGGAGATCTACGTCAACGGCGTGCTCACCAGCGTAACCGATGTCGCGCCCGGCACGTTCGTTTTCGACAATCTGCCAACCATCGCGGGTCTCAACTCGACGGTCGTGGTGTTGCGCGACGCCTTTGGAAACGTCACGCGCATCACCTCGCAGGACTATAGTTCCCTCGACCTATTGCGAGCTGGGCTCACCGACTTCGCGGTGTCCGCAGGTGTCCTGCGCCAAGATGCCTTCACCGCCGATGACCATTACAGCGGCGACGTCTTCGTCGGTCGCTACTCGCACGGATTCACCGACAATTTCACCGCGGGTGCGCGCGTTGAAGCCGGACCGAACGTGATTAGTACCGGTCTCACGGCAGCGGTCGCCGGAAATCTCGGCGCTCTGGGTGTTGCTTACGCCGGCAGCCGCAGCGGCGGCGTCAACGACTCCGCACTCCAGGTGTCGTATGCGTACCAGACCGAACGATTCGGCGTTTCGGCCTCGAGCACGCAAACCGGCGCGCGATACGCAAACACGAGCCTGCTTTCGAGTGACGATCGTGCGCTGCTCGCGCAGGAGGCCTCCTTGTCGATCGGCATCACCCGCAGCGGCGGCGTGACGTTGGGGATCGGACGAACGATCGATCGTGATATGGGTCCCACCTCGTTTTCGTCGGGGTCGCTCTATCAGGCAGTCGGAAGCGGTGTTTCCGTGTCGTTCACGGCGTTGCGCAGCATTGCACCGATGGGGGTCTCCCGTTCGCTTGTTGGACAGGTGATTCTACGCACCGGTCCGCGCTCGACGCTTGCGATCAACGCGGGCAACGGTGCCGAGGGTCTCCAGTTTTCAGCCTCTCCCGCCGGCACGTTTGGGACGAATTATTCGGGCGCGATCAACACCGACGGGAGTGGTCTGCAAGACGTGCGATTCGTCGCGCAAGGCGCCATGCTCGAGCTGAGTTCGCTGCGTCCGACCGGCGGTTCGCCGGCAGACCAGACCGCCATGCTCTCGGGCTCAGTCGTGGCAAGCGACGGCCACATC
>PMUE01000333.1 GCA_003167055.1 Vulcanimicrobiota bacterium
CGCGGCCGCCCTCGGCATCATCTTTTTCAGCAGCGCCGGCGGCGGCCTCGCGCAGACCGCCCCGACCGGGCGCCACCTCGTGTACGACTTCACGGTCGGGGTCCAGACCAGCAACACGAGTCAAACGAGTGCCGCGCAAGAAACGCAAGGCGGGAATGTCCCAACCTACGGTTACAACGACATGGCCGCCGGCGACTCAGACAAGGGGCAAATTATCGTCGACGTCAAGGGCGTCGAGGCTGACGGGGGGCTCGTCCTCGACGTCTCGGAAACGTCGGTCCGGTCCAATCGCAATAGCCATNNAATAGCGCAGCCAGCACCTGCGTGGTCTACCCGAACACCAACGTTGTTTGCGGCGCGGCCGACGTCCATCCTGAGGCAGTCTCCGTGCTCCGGACGCTCTCGCCGAAGTTCTTCGATCCCGGTGCGCTCGACGCCAATCGACATTGGCAAGTCAGCAACCCCGCGGCCGGCGTGACGATCGATTTTCGGGCAGCGCCTTCCCCGGGGGGCCCGACCGTCACGATCGATGCGGAGCGCGTGGAGAAATTCACCAACGGGAGTTCGGTAAACTCAAACGCCAAATACTCCTACGACCTCACCAAGCTCGTGCCGACCTCGCTCACCGAATATCAGACGATTCGCCAACAAAATGGCGCGGGGGCTTACTCGACCGTCACCTTCGATACGACTGCGACACTGGTGTCGGATAGCGGATCGGGCAAGAGCTAACGGCGGATGACCGGGACGCCGGCGCGGCGCCGAACCATGTTATAGAGAAAGAGTGCGCCGACGATCACGGCCGCGACGATGGCGGCGATGACGATCAGGTGGAGCGCCCAGCCGAGCAGGGCGATCACGACCAGTGCGATGGCGATGATGACGGTCAATCTCAAGAAGGTAGGGAGCATCGTACGCATGGTTGTCCTCGTGACGGGAAGCGGGTGGCACTCTCGACTAAACGTACCCACATATGGAGGGGCAGGTTTCATGAAGCAGACGATCGCCCTACTCGCGGCTGCCGTTGGGTTGGCCGCTCTTGCCGCCCCAGCATCCGCCCAGCAGCAACCGGTTCAGCGGCACCTGGTCTACAATTTCAGCGTGGGCGTACAAGACGATAGCCACGACACCGATGCGTCGATAAAACTCACCGGTGGCCCCACGCCGGGGGACAACTATGGGTCGGGCAATACCTCGTACGCGTCCTTGACCTCGGATACCGGAACGATCGATGTCGACATCTTCGGCGTCGAATCGGACGGTGGGCTCGTCGTCAAGGTCGAGGAGCACGCGCAGCGGACGAATCGCACCCTCAACGCGGTCGCGTGCGTCGTGTATCCGACGACCAATACCGTGTGCGGCGACGGTCAGGTAAATCCGGAGGAGATGGCCGTGCTTCGCACGCTTTCGCCGAGGTTCTTCGATCCATCGTCGCTCGATGTGAAGCATCATTGGCATGAAGGCAACGATGCGGCCGGAATCTCACTCGACTTTACCGCAGGCGTGCCGACAGGTACGCTGGTGCCGATCACCGAGGATGCGGACCAGAAAACCGGCGGCGTCCAGGGTAATACGCTTCACGGCACCGATACCTACACCTACGACATGTCGAAGAACGTCGCCACGGAGTTGAAAGAGTACGACACCATCCGCAGGCAGACCGGCGTTGGGCAATACACCAACTCGATCATCGACATCACCGCAACGCTCGCGACGGATAGCGTAACCGCAAAAAATTAGCGCCGCCTGGAGCTGAGAGATGAGCGAATATTCGATAGACGAGCAACTCGAAGCAGCGACTTCTGTGTACCCGCTTGAGGCCGCAAAGATACTTCGCGCGAATCTGCCCGACGAGTTGAACGGAGTCCCGTCGCGGTCGTGGTTCGCGCAGCGTTTTACGTTTCAGTACGAGGATCTCCTAGAGTTTCTCAAGGATTCGCCTGACATTCGCCAGCGTGCGATAAACAGGTCGCTCGAGACACGCGCAGGCAGAAGCGCGTACGTTGTACCTCTGGAAGATGATACGTACGAGGTCGGCCATTTTGACGGAGCGCGCGAGGATGTCGTACGACATACCGATGAAGCTGCAGCCGTTACGGACTACGTTCTGGCGTTTTGGGGCCTGCCGCGCAGAAACTATACGCCCAAGCGGTCGAGAGCGCCGTAGGCGACCGCAACACACGATAGCGCGCCGAACTCGTCAGCGCGCAGCATCGCCCGGATTGCCTCGAGCGGCACGGTAAAGGGCTCTATCGCTTCGGTCGTATCGAGTTGTTGCGCCTGCGTCGGCGTGGCGTCGAAAGCGAGAAACGCATGCAGGTAGCTGTTCGAGCGGACGGGCTCGGCCGGCACGACCGAGAACTGTTCCCATCGCGTAGCCGTGTAACCGGTCTCTTCGGCGAGCTCACGCTTCGCGCAGACGAGCGGATCCTCGCCGCGATCGATACTTCCGGCCGGAAGCTCGACGATCACCTCGTCGATGCCGTAGCGGTACTGGCGAACTAGGACGACCTCGCGCGCGGGCGTGAGCGCGAAGACCATCACGAAGCCGAGTGACTCTCGTACGTAGTAGTTCGGAAGCACGACGCCGTTGGGCAGCTCGATCTCGTCGCTGCGAATGCGCAGATGCTCCGATTCGATCAGGTAGGTCGACGACCGGACGCGCCAAAGCGGTTTTTCCATGTCCCCGCGAAGTACACCACTCGTGCAAGATCTCATTTTGGTGGTCGGTGGTGGGGCGATGGGCGCGGGGATCGCCTACGTTGCGGCCCGGGCCGGATACGCCGTCGAGTTAATCGATCCCGATGCGGCGTCGCGTGAACGCGCGATCGCGCGGATTCGAAGCGACGCGGCGCGCGCCGGCGACGAGAGCGTGGTCGGGCGTGTCGTCCTCGGCGACCATATTCCTGAGCGCAGCGACGCGCTGATCGCGATCGAGGCGGTGCCCGAGCGGCTCGACCTCAAGCGCTCGGTCTTTGCCGCGCTCGATGCGGCGCTCGACCCAGAGGCGTTGCTCGCAAGCAATACCTCGTCGCTTTCCATCAGCAGCCTCGCGCAAGTCTGCACGAATCCGCAGCGCGTGCTCGGATTGCATTTTTTCAATCCGCCGTCGGCGATGAAGCTCGTCGAGATCGTCGAAGCCGAGCAGACGTCGCCGGAAGCGCTCGAACGCGCGCGCGCGTTCGTCGAGCGGATCG
>PMUE01000311.1:0-763 GCA_003167055.1 Vulcanimicrobiota bacterium
CGAGAGTTCGAGCCCGTCGCGCACCAGATCGATGTCGCGGCTGGTGCGAAATGACTTCCCCGTACCGAGCATCGCGATCGCCTCGAGCAGATTCGATTTGCCTTGCGCGTTGGCGCCGATGAACACGTTGAGCCCGGGCGCCGGATCGAGATCGAGCTGCGCGTAGTTCCGAAAATTCGAAAGCGCCAGCCGCGTCAGTTGCACTTTGACAAGAGAACTATTGGCGTAGAGGCATCAACACGTACAGCTGTTGCGCGCCTTCGGGCGGTTCGACCGGGCGAATTGCGGCCGGTGAAAGCGGGCCGAGAAATTCGATCACGGTTTGCGGGCTCTTGACGTGATTGAGAATTTCAACCAAGTAGCGCGCGTTAAACGCGATTGAAAGATCTTCGCCGGTTTGTTCGACCTCGAGTTCTTCGTACGCGTTGCCGGAGATATCGCTGCTGGCGGTGACGATCAGGGTTTGATTCGAGACCGCGAGTTTGACCATGCTGGCGCGATCGCCGGCAACCAGTTCGGCGCGGCGCAAACTGCCGATGAGCGCTTGCGTGTTGACGGTGACGCTGCGATCAAACTTCGCCGGAATGACCTGCTGGTAATTCGGATACTGTCCGTCGACCAAACGCACGGTAATCGCGGTATCGCCGGAATTCATCTGCAGTTGATTGCTCTGCGCCCCGAGCGCGCTCACCGCGATCTGGTCGTTGCTGCCGAGGTTGCGGGCGGCTTCGGCCAACGCGCGCGACGGTACGATATACTTCTC
>PMUE01000311.1:898-5875 GCA_003167055.1 Vulcanimicrobiota bacterium
GCGAGCCTTTGGTCGCGGCCGGAAGCGGCGGATACTCATCGGCCGGCAGTGCGTGAAAATCGTAGTTGCTGCGATCGCACTTGACCGAGGCGCGCGTCGGCGTGCCATTGAGTTCGAGCAAGCCCGCCGGCAGATTGGCAAGGTAGCTCGAGAACAGCTTGGCCGGAATCGTCACCGAGCCGCCCTCACCCACCTCCGCGGGAAAGGGCTGCTCGAGCGTGAGTTCCAGATCCGTGGCACGGACCGCGATCTTACCCTCCTCGGCTTGCAAGAGGACATTGGAGAGGATCGGCACGGTCGTGTGCGCGTTGACCACCTTACTTGCGGCGCCAACTGCCGAGGCGATGTCTTTAGTGTTACAGGTGAACTTCATATTCCACCGATTCGAGCGTCGTCGTGGTTCCTAGTAAGTTATAAAAGAACCGTCGTAACAGTAGTAGTGCGGTGTATTTCGCGGATAACTGCCGATTTGCTTGTCGGAGTGCGGGTTTGCGCCTCGGATAAGCTGTGGAGCGTTCTCCCGCCGCATACACCTTTGCACTGGTTGCGACCCCGGTGCTGTTATCCACGCGGAAAGGCCCAACCTTGTGCCGGAAACCGTGTATAGATGTTAGTCAAAAAAAGGCCGGGATGTTACTCCCGGCCGGCTCGCGTTATGGAGACTGGCACATGGCGATAAGTTGTCGGATTTTATTGCGATACGCTTCGTCGCGCTGCATCTGATCCTTGATCTTGTCGCGCGCGTACATCACCGTGGTGTGATCCTTCTTGCCGAAGTCACGCGCGATCTGCGGCAGTGAATAATTGGTCAGCTCGGTCGCAATGTACATCGCGATCTGGCGCGGACCGGCCAAGCGTTGATCGCGGCGGCCGTTATCCATCTCCTTGACGGTGAGGCCGTGCGCGCTAGCGACGGTCTCCTTGATCTTGCCGATCGTGATGCGTTGCAGCGGGGCTTGCGCGACCGCGCTCTTGAGCACTTCGGCGGCGAGGTCGAGGGTGATCGGGGACTTCGTCAGCGAGGCGTAGGCGACGACCCGAATCAGCGCGCCTTCGAGCTCGCGGATGTTCGAGGGGATCACCTTGGCGATAAAGGACGTGACTTCATCGGGCACGGGAATTTTCTCGCTCTGCGCTTTCTTGCGCAGAATCGCTTCACGCGTTTCGATGTCCGGCGCCTGAATGTCGGTGAGTAGCCCCCATTCAAATCGCGAACGCAAGCGCGATTCCAGCGTTTGAATCTCTTTGGGCGGACGATCGGAACTGATGATCAGCTGTCGTCCCGATTCGTGCAGCGCATTGAAAGTATGGAAGAACTCTTCTTGCGTCGTTTCCTTGCCGGCCAAGAATTGAATGTCGTCGATAAGCAGCACGTCGACTTGGCGATACCGGTTGCGAAACTCCGGCGTGCGGTTGTTTTGCAGCGCGATAATGAATTCGTTGGTGAATTTCTCGCACGTCACGTAGACGACGTTGGCGCTCGGATTGTCGATCAGCACGCGGTGTCCGATGGCGTGCATCAAGTGGGTCTTGCCCAATCCCACGCCGCCGTACAGGAACAGGGGATTGTAGGCGCGCGCCGGTGCGCAGGCGACGGCTTGCGCCGCGGCATGGGCGAACCGGTTGGAATTGCCGATGACGAACTCTTCGAACGTGTAGCGTCCGTTGAGGGTGGAGCTGCGCAGTTCTTCGGGGGCCCGGAGCGCGGGCGGCGCCGGCGGAGCGGCCGCACCGGCCGGCCCGTTGTCCGGCTCAGCCACGGTAAATTGCAGCTCCAGGACCGCCCCAAAAACCTCGGAGAGCACCTCCGCGATCTGGGTTTTGAGCCGGTGCTCTACCCAGTCGCGAGCGAAGTTGCTCTGAACCGAAAGCACCAACGCGTCACCGGTGATCGAGACTAACCGGATCGGCTTGATCCACATCTCGAAAATCGGCTTGGAAAATTTCCGTTCTAACGCCTCAAGCGCCGAACGCCAAAGCTCATTCGAGATGTCGGAACTGCCAACCGCAAGCGCCATCCTATGCGTCCCCGTGTGACGAGTGACAAAGCCCGATCCGCCGGAAGCGACTGGTAGTCGCAGTTACGTGCGGGCCGGGTAAGGACGCAATCGGTTAGCTTAATCAGCCTTCGCTCCTGCGAATTTCTTCCACGATCTTATGCACTTATCCACAGGGCGGTCGACACGGTTTTTCGGGGCTTTTCGCTGCATCATCATGTCATCAAAACGACCCCTTGACAGCCTCAAAAAAGCCCGTCAGAACGGCGTAATTCAGGAACTCAGGACGCGTCCAGCGGAGCGGTTGTCCACAACGCTATCCACACGTGTGGAAAGCCTGCCGGATTTTGCTGCTGAAGAGGCCTTCACGCCCTCTGCGAAGCGTGCTCGGTTGACCGAGCGTCAGGCCGCCACCGGAGCATTAAGGAGCTCGGACAGCATGCCGTCCAGGACCTAAAACGCCGCATGCTCCAGGCTCCCGCTACATTGAGAACATCACTGTAGCGGGGAGTATCCATCATGGCTGACGCGGGCAAGAAGCCGAACATTCTGGTCATCTGGGGCGACGACATCGGGATTAGCAACTTGAGTTGTTATAGCGATGGCCTGATGGGTTATCGCACGCCCAACATCGATCGGATCGCCAACGAAGGCATGCGTTTCACCGATTCATACGGCGAGCAATCATGTACAGCGGGGCGCGCTTCATTCATCACCGGGCAGAGCGGTTTTCGAACCGGCCTCACCAAAGTCGGGATTCCCGGCTCCGACGTTGGGTTGGCCGCAGAAGATCCGACAATCGCGGAATTACTGAAGCCGCTCGGCTACGCGACCGGGCAGTTCGGCAAGAATCATTTGGGGGACAAGAATAAGTTTCTTCCGACGCTGCACGGCTTCGATGAATTCTTCGGCAATTTGTATCACCTCAACGCGGAAGAAGATCCCGAAGATTCGGATTATCCCGACGCCAAAGAGTTTCCGCGGTTTTCCGCGCAGTTTCGGCCGCGCGGCGTGTTGCATTGCTGGGCCACCGACAAAGATGATCCGACCGAGCAGCCGCGATGGGGCCGCGTCGGCAAACAAAAAATCGAAGACACCGGTCCGCTCACGCGCAAACGCATGGAAACCTGCGACGATGAGTTTATTGCCGCAGCAACGGACTTCATCAAGCGCCAGAACACCGCCGACACGCCGTTCTTCTGCTGGGTGAACACCTCGCACATGCATTTCCGCACGCACACCAAGTCGTCGAGCTTGGGACAAGCGGGACGCTGGCAATCACCCTATCACGACACGATGGTGGATCACGATAAGAACGTCGGGACGCTGTTAGATTTGCTCGATGAACTCGGCCTCGCGCAAGACACGATCGTCATCTACTCGACCGACAACGGTCCGCACATGAACAGCTGGCCCGATTCGGGCATGACGCCATTTCGCAGTGAGAAAGATACCAACTGGGAAGGCGCGTTTCGCATTCCGCTGGTCGTGCGCTGGCCCGGCAAGATTCCCGCCGGCGTCGTGGTCAACGACATCGTGCAACATCACGACTGGTTGCCGACATTCTTAGCTGCCGCGGGCGAACCCGACATCAACGAAAAGCTCAAGAAAGGCTACAAGGCTGGCGGCAAGACCTTCAAAGTGCACATCGACGGGTACAACCTATTGCCGTTCCTCACGCAAAAAGGCGTGAGGTCCCCGCGGCAAGGCCTGATCTACTTCGACGACGACGGTGATTTGGTCGCGATCCGAGTCAGCAATTGGAAGATCGTATTCCAAGAGCAGCGCTGCCCGGGCACGCTCGAGATTTGGGCCAACCCGTTCACACCATTGCGCGTTCCGAAGATCTTTAACTTACGGACTGATCCGTACGAACGTGCCGACATCACCTCGAACACGTACTGGGATTGGTACTTGAGCAAGGCCTACATGATCATGGCGGGACAGGCGATCGTGAGCGAGTTCCTCGCGACGTTCAAAGACTTTCCACCGCGCCAAAAAGCAGCCAGCTTTACCATCGATCAGATCATGGCGAAGATGGAAGCGACAGTCGCGAAAGACTAGAAGAAGCGGCGCCGGCCATTGGCCGGCGCCGCCGTAGCGACGGACAGTTTACGACGCGCTAGCTCCTAGGGCGGACCCCAGCGGCCGCTGACGTAGATGTAGACACCACCGCGATTGCTGTAGTAGCCCGGGTGCCACACGTAGCCGTAGCGCGGTGGGCGCTGGTATCCCCCACCGACCCAAACGTAGCTATGACCGTTCCAGCGGTTGTAGCCGCCGACCCAGACATAGCCTGATCCAGGCGGTGGACCGTGGCGCTCGTAGCGCGCCGGGGGCGGCCCGTAGTGGGGGCCGTAGCCTTGCGCCGAGGCGCCGAGGGCGCTCATCCCCACGAAGGCGGCGAGGCCCAGGGCCGTAAGAAGACGACGAAACATGTATATGAACTCCTTCCGGGCGAATTGTGCCCTAGACAAAGGTCGCCCCAAACAGCGATATTCAGCCTTGACGCGCCCCCGGCACCACCCCTATACTTAGGCGCTGTGTGCCGCCCGGCAGGCGGTTATTTTTTCTTTAGGAGTCACCGACCATGAAGCGGACGTTTCAGCCGCACAACCGTCGACGCAAGCGCGTCCACGGCTTCCTCGAACGGATGAGCACCAAGAACGGCCGCGCGGTCCTCTCGCGCCGCCGTAAGAAGGGGCGTCACCGCCTCAGCGTCTGATGCGCCCGTACGCTAGCCTGCGGCGCGCTGCCGAGTTTTCGCGCATGCGCCAGCGTGGCCGGCGTTTCACGGCCGGTGCGCTCACCATCTATACGGCTGACCCGCTGCGGGCTGACCGCACCTCGGTGGTCGGCATCACGGTGGCCAAGCCGGTTGGCAAGGCCGTCGTTCGCAATAAGGTTCGCCGCCGTGTGGCGGCGATTTTGCAGCAGATGCTCCCCGGACGGCGTTTACGGCTCTTGGTCGTAGCGCGTC
>PMUE01000221.1 GCA_003167055.1 Vulcanimicrobiota bacterium
CATAAATGGTATCGAAGGCGAGCGACGACTTCCCCGACCCGGACAGACCGGTCACGACGATGAGCGCATTGCGCGGCAGCGTGAGGTCGATGTTCTTGAGGTTGTGTTCGCGCGCGCCCTTGATAACGATGTGGTCAAGACCGGCAGCCATACAGCCTTCCTAAGACTCGGTTGGAGGGTGGGTGAGTTTCAGGTACTCGCCGGCAATAACAAGCGAGCTATAGGCAACGATGATCTGTTGGAGGAGTCCTGTCACCAGCCACCCGCCTGTATCCGAGAGTCGTCCGGCCAGCGAACCGAGCCAGCCGCCCAGCGCCGCAATCAGCGCGATCAGCGCCACGACCGCAACGGTTGGAACGATATTCGCCAGTGCCGTGCTTGCGGACTCGACGATAGCGTCGATCGGCAGCCGTTCGCCGATGACGACTGCGGCAATAGTGTAGATGAAGAACACGACGTAGGCCACCACCGTAATCCCGAAGGTGGCCAGGGCAAGCGCCGAGGCGCAGAAGCCGATCACCAAAAGCAGCAGCACCGCTCCCACGGCCGCCAGCCAGCGTAGCGCAAGCGCGTTCCACCCGTCGCGCAAGCTGGTGCGTTCGTGCCGCCAGGCCGCGCCCGCCATCCCGGTGACGTAGGCCATTTGCGCGAGCGAGAGCGCGAGCGTCACCGTCACCAGCGCGGCTAAGAGTGCCACCTCGTCGGGAAGCGCCTGTACCGCGATCGACGCCACGGTTTGCAACGCACCGGCGACGATGCCCGGCACGAGGATCACCGGATTGCGCAGCAGCAGGGTCCACGCGCGCGCAAACGTATTTTCGAGATCGCGTGCGCTCTGGGTCATGCGCGCTCCAGGGCGGCGAGCAGCTCGCCGATCGTGCTGCAGGTGGCGTCGGGCGGCGGCGCGCCGGCCGGAACGCGCTCGTTGCGGATATTCAACCACACGGCGTAGAGCCCGGCTTCTAGCGCACCGCGAACGTCGCGTTCGTAGCGATCGCCGACCATCGCGCTGCGCGCCGGCGCCGAACCGAGTGTGGTGCACGCGTGCGCAAAGAGCAGCGGATCGGGCTTGATCATTCCGACTTCATCGGCGATAAAGATTGCGTCGAAGTATTCGCCGATTTGCAACAGTTTGATTTTCTCTCGGTGTGTTTCCGAGAATCCGTTGGTCAGAATCCCGAGCTTGCACCCGCGTTCGCGTAGCGTGCGAAGCAGCTCGATCGCGCCGGGAAAGACCGAGAAGTACTTCTTGCGGTACTCGTGGTAGTTGGCGGCGCTGCGCTGCGCGAGATCCGGATCGGCGATACCGACGCGTTCGAGCGCGCTGTTCCACATCGCTTCGCGCAGACCTGAAAGACGAGTGCGCAGTTGCTCCGGCGTGAGCCGATGCCAGAAGCCTTCCGCCTCGGCAACGTAGGCACGCTTGAGCGCGAGCGCATCGACACCGCGTTCGAGTGCGATTTCACGCGCGACCTCTTCCGCCGCGCTGGTGAACGCGTACGTATCGTCATGCAACGTATCGTCCAAGTCGAAGAGGACGACTTCCAATTTTCGACTCATGTTAGAACCGTACGCGAAACGACTGCAGCGCGGATGCATCGATCGGCGCGACGATCGCCTCACCCTCGATCGCTGCGTGCCCCTCGAGTGGGCGTTCGCGGTCGTCGACCGCTTGCACTTCTCGCATCCGTGCGCCGCAGCGAAGCTGCAGGGTACGCGCCTGGCCATCGCACTCGCGCACTCGCACGATCACGCCGTTGCCGTCGGACGCCGGTTTGCATCCGACGACCACGATCGATGGATCGTCGCTTTGGAACAGCCGCACCCGCGGGGCGAAGGCGAAGGCTTCCCAGGCGGCTTCCAATGCGCCGTTGGAGATCCCCGGTTCGAACGGCGCGTAGGCCCAGGCAAGCTGCGCCGGACCGAGATCGTGAAGCAGTGACGTACGAAGATGCACCCCGCCCTTACGCAGCGCGCGCGACGTCCAGTCGAGTGGGTCGAGGACGAAGAGCGCGACGCCCGCACGATCATCGTGTATCGCCGCATACTGCCGTTGCGCGCCATAGTGTACGTCGCCGGCGCGCATTGCGAGCCAGCTTTCGAGCGTAAGCGTCGCGCGCGACGTGTTCCAGTCGATCGCACACGCCACACGGACGAACGGCTCGCCGCGGCGCACCTCGAGGGACATCGTTGCGGGCGAGGAACCTACCAAGAAACGCACCTCGACCTGATCCTCGTGCAGTTCGAATCCGGACGGCCGCACGCGCACGGGCCAGCGCTTCGGAAAATCGCGAAAAGCCGCGAGCAGATTGGCCTGCGCGAGCGGAACGCGCGTACGCGGCGAGGCAAGGTCGAGCAGCGCGCCCTGCTCGTTCACGGTCGCCTGCACGAGCCCGTTGTCGAAACGGACGTCGTCACCATCGCGCACCGGCCGGCACGGCTCCGGCAGCCGCACGTTCGGCGCACGCGGCAGCATCGCATCGGCGGATTTCTCCACCAGCTCGACCTGCCCGTCGGCAAGCGCGGCACGCAGACGATCGATCAAATCGGGCGCCGCATGCACGGCGATACACCACGCGAGCTTTTCCTCGACGGCAGCGATCTCGCGTGGTGAAACCGGCACTATGCGATCGTGATAATTTGGCCCGGGTGCATGACGGTTACCGTTGTTTGTGGTGACGTTTTGGCAACGGCGGCAGCAAACTGGTCGCCGGCGTGGATGCCGAGCACCAGCGGATTGTGCGCGTAGTGCACCGGTACGGCGTGCGAGACGCCGAACGCTTTAACCGTCATCGCTGCGTCGTTCGGCCCCATGGTAAAGGCGCCATTGCCGGTGCAAACGACTGCGATCTGCGGTTGGTAGCGTTTACCAAGGTCGCGCATATCCCCGAAGTAGTCGGTATCGCCGGACGCGTAGACGCGCGTACCGCCGATATCGATGATGAATCCGGCCGGCGGATAGCCCAGCCCGGTCGAATGGACCGCGGGAACGAGCCACGCGTGAATCGTGCCGTGCGTCGTTTCGCCGCCGAAGTTCATCGCCGCCCCTTTGTTGGCGACGAGCGTCGCCATGTCGAGGTTCGCGACCTTAAATTTCGGCACGAGGCCGACGCGCATCAGATCGCTCTGGCCCGTCGTCATCACGGGTAAGCCCGCCGCGACCAGCGCGGGCAGCAATTCGAAATAATCGCCGATATGATCGCCGTGGTCATGGGTGAGCGCCACGAGCACGAATTGCGGATTGCGCGATTTCAGATGCGCCGCATAGGCGGCCGCGCTCTGCAGCTCGGGCGGTTTCTCGATACCGAACGCCGTCCAACCCGTATTGTTCCAGATCCAGGCATCGACCAGCACGATGGCGCTGTCATCGAGCGTCGCGAGCTCGTAGACTCCGCCGCCGAACCAGCGCATCTTCACCTTGCCTCGTCCTGCCGGCGCCTGAGCGACCTCACGCGAGGCGGCCGTACCCGCCGCAGCAACCGCAGTGGTCTGTAAGAAATCTCCGCGCGATAGCATCTATACCAGCTCCTTTAGCGCAGTATCGAAGATCTTCGGCGCCTTGCCCTGGAACAGCAACGACTCGTTGCCGCCGATCTGCCTGCGCAGGTCGATCAATTCGTCACGCAGCGCCGCGGCCTTCTCGAACTCGAGGTTAGCCGCGTATTCGCGCATCTTCTTCTCGAGGTCGGCCGCCATCCGCATCGCGACATCGCGCGGAATCTTGTCGAGCTTGACTTTTTCGGCCATTTCCTCGGTCGCGCCGACCATGCTCAGAATATCGCGCACCTCTTTGCGTATCGAACGCGGCTCGATGCCGTGCTCGGCATTGAAGGCGACCTGCCGCTCCCGGCGCCGCTTGGTTTCGCCCAACGCACGCGACATCGATTCGGTGATGTTGTCCGCATACATGATCACCTTGCCCTCGACGTGTCGCGCCGCGCGCCCGATCGTTTGGATCAACGACGTCGCACTACGTAGATAGCCTTCTTTATCGGCATCCAGGATGCCGACCAGCGAGACCTCCGGCAGATCGAGCCCTTCGCGCAAGAGATTGATGCCAACCAGCACGTCGAAGACGCCAAGGCGCAAATCGCGCAGAATCGCGACGCGCTCGAGGGTATCGACCTCGCTGTGCAAGTAGCGCACCTTCAGTCCGTTCTCGAGCAAGAAGTCGGTCAGATCCTCGGCCATCTTCTTCGTCAGCGTGGTAATGAGCACGCGTTCGCCGCGCTCCGCGCGCAGACGCACTTCTTCCATTAGATCGTCGACCTGATTGCGGGTCGGGCGGACCTCCACTTCCGGATCCACCAGGCCGGTCGGGCGGATGATCATCTCGACCGTCTGCGCACTGCGGCCGAGCTCGTACGTGCCCGGCGTGGCCGAGACATAGACGATCTGCTTGACGTGGTCTTCGAACTCGGCATAGGTCAGCGGCCGGTTATCGAGCGCGCTGGGCAGCCGGAAACCATGCTCGACCAGGACTTCCTTGCGCGAGCGGTCGCCGCCGTACATGCCGTGCACCTGCGGCAGCGTCACGTGCGATTCGTCGATGAAATAGAGATGATCCGGAGGGAAGAAATCGAGCAGGCACCAGGGCGTCGATCCGGGCTCACGTCCGGTGAGATGGCGCGAGTAGTTCTCGATGCCGTTGCAGTAACCGACCTCGCGCAACATGTCGAGATCGTAGCGTGTGCGCATCTCCAAACGCTGCGCTTCGAGCAGCTTGCCGTGCTCCTTGAAGTAGCGCAGCCGCTCGTCGAGCTCGACCTCGATCGACGCGACCGCGCGCCGCAGCTTCTCGTCGGGCGTAATGAAGTGTTTGGCCGGAAAGATCAGCAGCTCGTCCTTGCTTTCGACGTACTCGCCGGTCAGCAAGTTGACGACGTTGATCGCCTCGATCTGGTCGCCGAAGAATTCGATTCGATGCACAAGCTCTTCGTCGACGCCGACAAACTCAAGCACGTCGCCGCGCACGCGGAAGGTGCCGCGCACGAGATTGAGATCGTTGCGGCGATACTGCATGTCGACCAGTTTCCGCAATAAGATATCGCGGTCGATCTCGTCGCCGACTTTGATTCGCGCCGACATCTCCATATAGTCGGAAGGCGAGCCCAAGCCGAAGATGCACGATACCGAGGCCACGATCAACGTGTCGGGCCGCGTCAACAGCGACTGCGTCGCCGAATGGCGGAGGCGCTCGATCTCTTCGTTGATCGAGGAGTCCTTTTCGATGTAGGTGTCGGTCGAGGCGACGTACGCTTCAGGCTGGTAGTAATCGAAATACGAGACGAAATACTCAACCGCGCTGTCGGGGAAAAACTCGCGGAACTCGGCGCAAAGCTGGGCGGCAAGCGTCTTGTTGTGACAGAGCACGAGCGTCGGCTTCTGCACGAGTTCGATCACGCGCGCCATCGCCATCGTCTTGCCGCTGCCGGTCACACCCAGCAGCGTCTGCGCACGGTCGCCCCGCAGGAGACCTTCCGCCAATGCGTCGGTCGCCGCGGGCTGATCCCCGGCAAGCGCATACGGAGCGACGAGTTTGAAGCGTTGGGCTGGCATAGCGTTTCCTTTGGACGCCGATTTAGGGGTCCGGGGTTGCGTTTTATGGGGGAGCGAGCGGAGGACCCGCGAACTTTGCCCATCCGCTGGTTACCCTGGAGAAGCACCCGTTGAGTCACAATCCCTTGATCTTTAGCGGCAACTCGAACCGTGCGCTGGCCGAAGAGATTGCGAAACGGCTAAAGTTGCACGTGGGCAAGTCGCTGGTCGACAAGTTCAAGAATGAGGAAACACGGATCGAGATCGGCGAGAACGTCCGTGGATCCGAGGTGTTTGTCATCCAGTCGATTTGCAAGTCGGCTGACGGGCGCATCGGCGTGAACGACGCTTTGATGGAGTTGCTGCTCATGATCGACGCGCTGCGCCGTGCATCGGCCGCGCGCATCACCGCGGTGATCCCCTACTATGGCTACGCGAAGCAAGACAAGAAGACGAAAGGCCGCGAACCGATCTCGGCCAAGGTCGTCGCCAACCTGCTGAAGATCACCGGCGTCAAGCGGCTGGTCACCATGGACCTGCACGCGGCGCAGATTCAGGGGTTCTTCGACCTCCCGGTCGACAATCTCGTCGCGATGCCAGTGCTGTGCAACTACCTTAAGAATGAGGACTTGTGCAAGGATCGCATCGTGGTGGTCTCGCCCGACGCCGGCGGCGTCCATCGGGCTGAGCTTTTTGCCAAGCGCCTCGAGAGTTCGCTCGCGATCGTCTTCAAGCGCCGGCCGGAACCCGATGTTTCAGAGGTCACCGACATCGTCGGCGACGTTTCCGGGAAGATCGCCGTGGTCGTCGATGATATGATCTCGACCGGCGGCACGCTCGCCAAGGCGGCAGAAGCGATCAAGGCCCGGGGAGCGACGAAGGTTTATACCGTTGCGACGCACGGCATCTTTGCCGGCGACGCCATGCGTGTGCTCGAAGATTCCGAGATCGAGCGCGTCATCGTCACCAACACGATTCCGTTCGCTGCGGGTGAAGCGTACACCAAGTTCGTGCAGCTCTCGATCGCGCAAACGTTCGCCGATACGATCAGCCGCATCACCACGAATCGCTCGGTATCCGCCCTCTTCGACGGTGAAGAGGGGACGACACTGCCCGACGCGGGCCCGAGCGAACCCGCCGCGCTGCAAATAGCGTCGGCATAAACTTTTAACTGGAGATCCACATCTTGGCTAACAAACAACTCAATCTTCCGATCGAGCGCCGGAGCAAGACCGGAACAACGAGTGCTGCGGCACTCCGCCGCCAGGGGCGGATCCCCGGCGTCGTGTATGGGCACGGCACCGATCCGCTGCATGTCTCATTCGAGGCTAAAGTCTTCGACGATTTGCTGCACCACGGCGGCCGCACCGGCGTAATCGCGCTGACCCTCGAGGGTAAAAAGAGCGACACCGCGCTCGTCCGCGACATTGCGCGCAATCCGGTGACCCGCAAAGTCGTCCATGTCGATTTGCAGCGCGTCTCCGAGCACGAAGCAGTGCATGCGAGGATCCCAGTCGTCACCGTCGGTACGCCGCTCGGCGTCCGCGATTTCGGCGGCGTCATGGACGTGCAAACGCACGAGATCGAGGTCGAAGGTCCGGTCGACGAGTTGCCGGATCACCTCGAGATCGACGTGTCGCAGCTGGGCATTCATCAGCACGCGACCGCTTCCGACATCAAACTTCCCGCCGGCTTCAAACTCCTGGAAGCGCCCGATATGATCGTCGTCTCCGTCGAGTCGTCGAAGACGGCACAGCATCTCGAGGAAGCGACAGCCGGCGTAACAACCGAACAGGTGGCGCCGGAAGTTATCGGCGCGAAGCCGGAGACTGAATCGACATAACCGAGCAGACTCCGCCGCGGCTCGTGGTCGGCCTCGGCAACCCGGGCAACGAATACCAGAGAACCCGGCACAATGCCGGGTTCATGGTTGTAGACGAGCTCGCGTCGCGTTACGACCTGCGCTCGTGGAAAACCAAGGACAGCGCGCGACAAATCTACGATTCGCGACGGCGTGTAGTGCTCGTCGAGCCCACGTCCTTCATGAATCTCTCGGGCACGCCGGTCCGATTGATTTCCTCGTGGTATCGCACACCGCCCGAAGGCGTGCTCGTCGTGGTTGACGACATGGATCTTCCATTTGGCAGTCTGCGAATGCGCCCGTTTGGTGGTCACGGCGGACACAACGGGCTGCGCTCGATCATCGCCACGATCGGGGACCGCTTCCCGCGTTTGCGCATCGGCGTCGGGCGGCCCGAATTTGAATCGATCGACCATGTTCTCAGTCCATTTAGTGCCGAAGAGCGCTTGGTGCTGCCGCGCATCATCGGTGCCGCCGCCGACGGCGTGCAGCTCTGGCTCGACGAGAGCCTCGAAGCGGCGATGCAATTCGCGAACAACTGGGTACTAAACCCCGAGTAGGCTTGCAGCCGATAACCTAATTCAAGACGGGGAGGTGAATCCAGCGAGCGCCTTCAGCGGAAAAACGTTCGTGGTTCGAGTCGATGAGGCAACCGCAAGCGATGCAGATGCAACGCTCGTCGCGGATCTGGCGGTGCTTGCGCGCGAGCAGGTGCGTCCCATCCTCGTCGCCCCCAATGCGCTCGCCGCGCGTGCGATCGTGCGAGCCATCAATCGAAGCGCCAATATTGCGCTGACCCTCAGCGGCTCAGACGCCGCGTTATTACCCCACACGCCGAGCGGCGTCGGGCGCGTCCAAACGCGCATTCTTCACACGCTCACCGGCGCGGGATTCATCCCGGTCGTCGAACCGACGGCCTTCGCGGCGTTTGGCGATGACGAGCTAGTGCTCGCCGACGACGTCGCCGGCGCCATTGCGGCCGCCACCGCAGCCACGCGTGCGATCTTCTTTCATCGGGCCGGCGGCGTGAACGATCCGCTGACCCATCAATTGATCGACGAGTTGACCCCAGCCGAAGCCCTGGAACTCGCGGACGATCCGCGCGTCGATGCCGACCTGCGCAGCGCCATCCGCGCGGCGGCGCTTGGCGTTCGTCGCGGCATTCCGGCAGCCCAGATCGTCGACGGGCGCGTCGCGCACGCAGCGCTGGTCGAACTGCTGACGACGCAACACCTCGGCACCCAAGTCACCGGCGGCCTTATTCTTTAGACAATCACTTCGGGCAGGTTGATGGAATGCCGTTGATCGCGACGACGCGTGACGACGCGTCTTCGACGCGCTCCATGAACAGGCTCGCCAGGAGGTCGGGACAGACCTCGGTCAGCGATTCATCGGTCGCGCGAATCACATTGCGCACCGCTGCAGCGCGATCGACCGGCAACGCGAGCGCATAGATGTCGGCCTCACGCGAGATGTTGCGCGCGATGGCGTGGTCGACCGGAACCGCGATAAAGTAGAGCACACCGAAAAACGCGCCGACGAGCGCGAAGCGCGAGATCGGATCGTCGTCGCGACGAAAGCCGACGCGATCGGCGATCGTGACCGCAATCGCGGCACCGAATATCAGCAGCAGCGCATCGGTGAGCGCAAACCGCCACTGCGCGCCGTTGGCGATATATCCGAGCTGTCGCGCCACCACGTATGCCAATTCTTGTGGACTGGTTACCGCTACGATGACGTCGCCGATCGCGATGCGCTCCGAACCTCCGAGGCCGGCAACGTAGGCGGTCCCGACGTGCGACCGCGCGCGGATCTGTTCGACGACCGGCACGCGAAGGTGCGCGGCATCTTCGATGGCCGCAATTCCGGAAAGCGCGCGCGACGGCATCGGCGCGATCCGCTCGAAAAGCGGCGCCCCAAACGGCGCAAGATACGTCAGGCCGAAGCTGAGCGCAAAGATCACAACAATCGTGTAGATGTACCACTGATGCGTGCGATCGACTAACCACAGCATGATTGCCGTAACGAGCCCAACGCAAATCATCCAGCCGAGCGTAACGAGCAGCCAGTCGGTGCCCCATGCGCGCAAGAGTTGATCGCTCTGACTCATCGCGCGCTCGACACGATAGAGATAGAAGTTCGGAAGCAGCGCGGCCACTCGAACGATGAGCCCGATGCTCGCGCCGAAGCCGAATCGAACGATGTTTTCATCGTGGAACCGCCGGCGTAAAGCATCGCGAACGGCAGCAGCCCGTCCCGAGCGCCAGTAGTAGGCGAGTGCCAAGACTGGCAACGCGACTGCTAGGAACCAACCGGGCAAAAACCAGTGCACGAGCCGCAGCGCCGCAAGCTGTCGCTCAGGATCGACGAGCTGGGCGGCTGAATGCGTAAGGAGCGTGTGGGTCGAGAGGGCATCGACGCGATGATCGATCGCGTTGGGGCGCAAGGTCACACCCAGCCTGTTCGCCTCACACGGCGGAATCGCTTCCTACGCTGCCTTCCCGAAACACGGCGAAGGCGGTACCGTTTACCGCGAACGAGACACGGTTGCGTCCAGTCCGCTTGCTGTGATACATCGCGGCATCCGCGACCTCGAGCAGTTCGTTCGCGTCGCGGGCGTCGTGCGGATAGCTCGCTACCCCAACGCTTGCCGTTATCGGTTGCGGGACGCCGAAGTCGTGGCGACGCACCGCTTCGCAGAAACTCTGGGCGCGTTCGATCGCCACGGTCTTTTGCGCATCGTGAATGATGGCGCAGAATTCGTCGCCGCCGTTGCGACCGGCGATGTCGACCTCGGGCACGCCCTGCGCCCGCAACAGCTCGGCCATTCCCTGCAACACCGCGTCGCCCGCCGCGTGGCCGTAACTGTCGTTGATCGATTTGAAGCGATCGGTGTCGATGAACCACAGCGTCAACACTTTTGCCGGACCGAAGCGGACTCGGGCAATCTCGTCGCGCAACCGGCTGCGAAATGCTCTCGGCGTGAGTAATCCGGTCAAGCCATCATACGTCGCGTCCGCGCGAGCTAGTTCCCGTTCGAGCGCAATCGCATAAGGCAACGTGGCGTGCTCGATGGTCCGCACGATCGTGTCCTCACCGTCGATCGTATCAGCCGCGCTCGACGACGCATAAATCACCGCGCGCAATCCGCCGGTGTCGGCCATCGGTACGGCAATCGCGCAGCGGTCCGTCGGCACCAGCAGCCCATCGTGTCCGGCGGCTCGATGCCCGTCACGCGCCGCGCGAGACGGGAGATAGTCGGGGACGTCGCGGCGCAGGCGCGCACCGACGTAGTGCTCGACACGCGCGCCGTCGGCGAGTGCGCACTCGAGTTCCTCTCCCGCCGGCGTGAATGCCAAGACGGCATCGATGACCGGATCGCGGCGCGCAATCAACGCGGCGAGCGCTTCGATCACCGCCTCGCTCGAGCGTCGCGACGCATCGAGCAAGACCCGAACTGCATCGAGTACAAATTCTTCGCGCGCGCGAACTGTTTGCGCGTCGACGCGCTGTACTCGCAGCTCCACAGACGCCCGCAATGCAAGCGATCCGAGGATCGCGCACGTGAGGGCGGCGACGGCGATCGCAATGCTCATACGGCTCTTCCACTCCAGTGCCCCGCTGCGTCGGAGAAGAGGACTTCTGCGTACGTCGAACGTGAGCAACGTGCTCGATCCGAAAGACTGGTCCGCTTTTCGCGCGTTCAGCCACGCCGCACTCGACGATGCGCTCGATTATCTCGAGGGTATTCGCGATCGGCCGGTGTGGCGCGAAATGCCCGACGACGTGCAAGCGCGGCTCAACGAGCCGCTGCCGGTCGATCCGATGCCGGTCGAAGCGGTCTACCGCACCTTCGTCGAGTCGATCTTTCCGTACGCGAGCGGAAATCTTCATCCGCGCTTCTTCGGCTGGGTGCAAGGCGCCGGCACGCCGACCGGCGCACTGGCCGATCTGCTGGCGTCGACCATGAATCCGAACGTCGGCGGCCGCAATCACGGCGCCGTCTTCGTCGAGCGCGCAGTGCTTCGTTGGTTCTGCGAACTCTTCGGTTTTTCGGAACGAGCAAGCGGCGTGCTCACCGTCGGCGCTTCGGCGGCAAATCTCATCGCCGTGCTGGTGGCGCGCACGCGCGTGCTCGGCGTGCAGGTGCGCGAGCAGGGCATCACCCGCGAGGGCGGTCGATTGATCGGCTACGCCTCGTCGGCCACGCACAGTTGCGTGCGTCGCGCCTTTGAAGTGAGCGGGCTCGGCAGCGGCTCGCTGCGCGTTTTGCCGACGGATTCGTTCCATCGCGTCGATCCCGCCGCTGTTGCGCGCGCGATTGCCGACGACCGCGCCGCGGGGAACCGGCCGTTCATTCTGGTTGGGAACGCCGGCACCGTGGACGTCGGCGCGATCGATCCGCTCGATGAGCTCGCCAACCTTGCGCAGCGCGAAGGCCTGTGGTACCACGTCGACGGTGCGCTCGGCGCGCCCGCTATGCTCTCCGCGTCGCTCGCACCGCGCCTGCGCGGCATCGAACGCGCCGACTCGATCGCCTTCGACTTTCACAAATGGCTGCAAGTTCCATACGACGCCGGCGCGCTGCTGGTGCGCGACGCCGAATTGCATCGCGAAACTTTTGCCTCGTCGCCGAGCTACCTCACGCGGATGCCGCGCGGCTTGGCAAGCGCGCAACCCTGGTTCACCGACTTCACGATCGATCTCTCGCGCGGCTTTCGTGCGCTCAAAATCTGGTTCACGATGAAGGAGTACGGCGCGAGCGGCATCGGTGCCGCGATCGAAGCGAACGTCCGGCAAGCCCGTCAGCTCGGCGACTTGATCGACGCTGACCCCGATTTCGAGTTGCTTGCGCCCATTGGGCTCAATATCGTCTGCTTCCGCTATCGCCGCGCAGGCTTAGACGAAGAAGAACTCGATCGCTTCAACGACGAGCTGGTGATCGCGCTGCAGGAGAGCGGCGAAGCCGTCGCATCGTCGACGACCGTGGGGATGCACCGCGCGATTCGCATCTGTATCATCAAGCACCGCACGACCGACGCCGATCTCGTCTACACGCTCGAGACAATCAAAAAGTTGGCCCACCACACAGGAACCTCAAAAAACCCGGCGGTATAGCGCTTCGATGAAGCGTATTGTTGCTGGTCTCCTAGCCGCGGCTTTTGCCGTGGCTCCAAGTGTTGATCCCGCGGCCTCCGGCTCTCCATCGGAAAAACTGTTGAGCAAGATGGAGTGGCGGTTTGCCGGTCCCTACATCGGCGGCCGTGTGGTGGCCGTGGCGGGCGTACCTGATGACCCCAATCTCTTTTATATGGGTGGCGTTCAGGGCGGCGTCTGGAAAAGCGAAAATGCCGGCAACTCCTGGGACAACATCACCGACGGGAAGATGGGCAAGATTTCGCACAGCATCGGTTCGATTGCGGTGGCGCCGTCAAACGCAAAGATCATTTATGTCGGCACCGGTGAGAGCGATATTCGCGGCGATTGGGAGAACGGCGAAGGGATCTATAAGTCGACCGACGGCGGAGAGACCTGGCAGTACGCGGGCCTGCGCGACACGCGTCAAACGGGTACGATCGTTATCGATCCGCACAACCCCAACATCGTCTACGCGACGTCGATGGGTCACGTTTTCAAGCCCAACCCCGATCGCGGCGTGTACAAGACGGTCGACGGCGGCAAGACCTGGCAGAAAGTCCTCTTCGTCGACGACAAAACCGGCGCAAACAACGTTGTCATGGACGCGAAGAATCCAAACGTCTTGTATGCGACCATGTGGCAGGCACAACGCACCGAGTGGGCGCTGACGAGCGGTGGACCCGGCAGCGGCGTCTATAAAACTGTCGATGCCGGCAAGACGTGGAAAAAGATTTCTAGCAATCCGGGCTTTGCCACCGGCACGCTCGGCAAGATGGGCGTCGCGGTGGCACCGAACAATTCGAACATCGTCTACGCGGTCGTGCAGGCAAAAGACGGCGGCGTCTTCCGCTCCGATAACGCCGGTGCGACGTGGTCGCACGTCAACAACGAGTGGAAACTTCGTCAACGCGCGTTCTACTATATGTGCATCTACGTCGACCCGACCAACTGGAAAGTCGCCTACGCGCCCAATGTCGATAGCGTCTTTAAGACCACCGATGGCGGCCGCACGTGGAAACCGCTTGGTCCGGGTCTGGGCGACAATCATATCGTCTGGATCAATCCACACAATCCGAAGACGTTGATCATCGGCGATGACGGCGGCGCTAATGTATCGCTCGATGGCGGCAAAACGTTCAGCACCACCCAGAACCAGCCGCTTTCGCAGTTCTATCACATCGTGCTCGACGGGCAATTTCCGTACCATATGTACGGCGCGATGCAGGACGCCGGCGCCTTCGAAATGCCCAGCGCGTCGAACGAAGGGTTGGGAGCGAACGTCATCCACGGTGTTGCGCTCGGCGAGAGCACCTACATTGCCGTCGATCCGAACGATCCGAAAGTGACCTACGGCGGCGCGTACTACAGCGCGCTCGCGCGTCTGGATTACTCCACCGGCGACGAAAAGAACGTCACGCCGTGGGCGATCTATCTCGCCGGCCATCAGGCAAGCGATACAAAGTATCGCTTCGGGTGGACCCATCCGATCATGTTCTCGTCAGCGGAACCGCATGCGCTTTTCGAGGGCTCGCAGGTGCTCTTTCGCAGCGACGACTACGGGCGCACGTGGAAAGTGATCAGTCCGGACCTGACGCGTAACGACAAGTCGACCGAAGGCCCGAGCGGCGGCGACGTCTACTGGGATCAGACCGGTGCTGAGACGTTCCCCGACATCGCATCGCTCGGCTTTTCGCCCGTGAGCAAAGACACGATCTGGGCCGGCTCCGCCGACGGACTCGTTCACGTCACGCAAGACGGCGGCACATCCTGGAAAGATGTGACGCCGAAGCAGATGGGCGCGCTGTGGTCACGGATCACCAGCTTCGAAACGTCGCCGACCGACGCATGCACGGCATTTGTCACGGCCTCGCGTTACATGTGGGACGATATGCGTCCCTTTATCTTCAAGACCACGGACTGCGGCGCCAACTGGACGCAAATGACCAACGGCATTTCGTCCGATCAGACCGTCTATGCCGTGCGCATCGATCCGCGCGAGCCGCGCGTGATGTTCGCCGGCACCCGCAGTCGCGTGTACGTCAGCCTCAACGGTGGCCAGTCGTGGCAATCCCTCGCGTTGAATCTGCCTCCGGTTGAAGTCCGCGACGTCGCGATTAACGCCCGCGAAGGCGAAGTTGCGATTGCGACGCATGGCCGTTCGTTCTGGATACTCGATCATCTGGCGCAGGTCGAGGATATTGCGCGCGAATCGTCGCCCTCAACGTCTTCGGCGCAAGTTTTCGCGCCCGAGACGGCGTGGCTCACGCACGCGTACGGCGGCGGCAGCTACGGTCCGGCGGGCGACAATCCCGACTACGGCGCGAGCGTCTTCTTCAATCTGCCGTCGAACTACAACGGACGGACACCGGTGACGCTTTCATTTCAAGATGCAAGCGGCAAGACGATTCGCACGTTCAACCTGCATCTCAAGAATAAGAAAGCCAAGAAGTACTCGGGCGAGGAGCTGACCGCGATGGATGCGATTAGCGTTGCGAATTATCATCTTTCGCGCTCGACTGCGGTCGAACCGGGGATGAACAAGTTTGTCTGGGATCTGCGCTACGCCGGCGCGACGGAGATCGTCGGTCAGCACATCGTGCCGACGGACGACTTCCGCGACGATCTGGTCGGTCCGACGACGCTTCCCGGCGACTACACCGTGGTCTTAAACTACGGTGGAACGACCACCCAGGCGTCGTTCAAACTTCAACTCGATCCGCGCTTCAATCCCAGCGCGGACGAGCTACCGTCGCGTTTGGCGCTTGCCACCGAACTCTCGAACAAGATCAATGAGCTCGATACAACCATCAACGCCGCACAGAACAAAATGGCGTCGTTGCCGCCGGCACAGCGCTCCGCAATCGAGAGCGCGGTAACGGCGGTCTACGAACCGCGCTACCGCTCGAGTGAGGCGGACATCATGTTCCCGTCGAAGCTTCGCGATCACCTCGCGTTTCTAATGAACTCCCTCGATCTCTCGTACTCGGCGCCGACCGCCGCGGAAGCAGATGCGGCCAAGGTGCTCGAGGGCGAAGCCGACGCGGGAATCGCAAAAATCAAGGCGGCGGCTGGGATGTAGCGTTATACTTCTTCGGTTGTCACTCTTGAGCGCAGGTGAGGTCCTCGCTCTAAGATGATCGGGCGGACCGCTGCCGTAGAATCTGCCCGAGCCTGATAATCCCGGGGCTCGCGCACGCGGCTATCCCTATGAGCATTAACATGATCACCGCCTGACTCCGAGGAAAGGCCAGAATCGCAAGACCGTCGAGAAAGAGCGCAGCATAGGTGATCTTCCGCACCCAGCTATAGGCTGCCCGTAGTGCCGGCCGATCTTGCTCCTTTGCCGTCCGTATAATGATCGCCACAAATACTTCTAATAACGCGATTATCCACGCCGAGAGCACCAACCAGTACAACATTTCAAACAACCGCGGCATCGCTGCCCTCCTTAGAGATGGCGCCTAAACGGTAAGAACGTCGTAGATATCGTGCCACTGGTATACGGGATCAGGACCGTCCACGATTCTCCTCAAACCGAGAAAGCCACTCGAATCTTCAAGAACCGCCGCCGCGCGATCCCGGCTCACGCCGAGCAACGCGGCAGCACGAGAGACTTGGAGGGTTGTGCAGAGGAGCGTCTCATTCACAAATCTTTCTATCGGAGGACCTTGTATACTCGGCGAAAACTCCGCAATCAACGCGTCCCGTAACTTGATAGCGAGCACAACGACGCGCTCGGCGCGGCGTGCGGAATCGCTTAAAATTTGAACAAAGAACCGGACCCACTGCGCGATTTCCCCGTAGCGATCGACGGATATCACTGAAGCATGATAGTCCCAGTAACGCAAAAGGAGGGATTCGCTCACGAACAGCCACGGTATATCGACCACGCCATAGTTACGCAACAAGAGTGGCGTTAGTATGCGTACCGTGCGACCGTTTGCATCGAGAAAGGGGTGAATGGCGGTAAATTGATAGTGCAGCATCGCACACATTGCGAGACGATGCGATGGGAATTCGTTGGCAGAAAAAGCTCCCAGCTTCGTGAGGCAGTTGTCGATGTATTCCGGGGGAGTGAGAATGATGGACGCTGTATTGGAAGTCGAATAACGCTCGCCGATCCATGCTGCTGCACGGCGAATCTTTCCGGCTTCGGAATTGTCCGGCAGAAGGCGCAAATGAAGATCTTTGAGAAACCGTTTCGAGCACGGCTGCCGGCGCGAACGCCAAGCGAATTCGAGCGCATCAGCATAGTGAAGGGACTGAACCGAGTCGAATATATGAAATGGAACAAATGGAGCGTTTACGTATGCGCGATCGCGTGCCCGGGCCCCGCATAAGCGTGGGGAGAAATGCTGGCATTCGCGTTGGAAGAGGAGGCGCGTGAATAGCTGTCGATCGTCGAGGCTCTGCAACATCTCCGTCATGGACCGCGCTATCTCGAAGAAATCTCGAAAATCACAGTCGGGAAAATGCTCTATGGTCTTCCAGCTTAGATCGTCCGGCACGAGACAATTGCCAATGTGCTTTTTGATCCACATCGATAGTCGGCTACTTCCCCGCCGAATTGATTAGCGGAGGTGATACGGCGTGCACGGGCCTCATGAAGCCGAACTGGACATCCTGCTCAACGAATACCAGCACGATCCTGCGCTCGACCAGGAGGATGACGGCGCTGATGCCGGACACGAACTCGGCATCGCGTTGCCGACACGTATGGCATTCTGCACCACATGGACGTTAAGCGGCGAAACCCTGGAGATCGTCGACGAGTTCACCAGCGTCGAGGCGAATGTCATGCCGTTAGTCATCGGCGACGTGGAGCCACTCTTCTTGGCCATATTTTGGAGCGGTCTTTCTGTCGGCCTGAAAGCGACCCTCGAAATCCGAACGCCGAGCGGGGTGGATCTCCGCGTGCTTCTTCCAGCCCTCAAACCCCGGTTCGAGACGCAGGTCCAGATGAATTCGCTCCGCGGATTTCGTTTCGAGGAGCCGGGACAGTACAACTTTACGGTGTCCGCGCATGAGCACCGGATGACGACTACGCTTACGGTCATATCCAGCTTGTCCTACTCAGTGGAGTTCGGCGACTAGCGGCGGATGCGTGGCATAGATCTGCCCGAAACGATCACTCAGCATCGCGTGCGTTTTTGAAACATAAGGCGAGGCTGCGATTTCCATCCCTTGCGTCCACTTCTCCATTTCGTAAGGAGGAATGGGCTGTAGGCGTACTTCGCCTCCGTCTTCAACACCCATGGGCTGCCGGCGATCGGGCCCTTGCCGTGCATGACCTTCCAAAAAGGCCCGGCGGTCAAAGAGGGTCGGGTCCACACCGAATCGTCTCCCTATTTCGCGCTCAAGCCGCGCGACGTTTGGTTCGGGATCCGCGCACAGTGCGTCATAGGAAAGCACGATTGTGCGATCGGCCGGAAGTAACTCGACGCAGTCGTAAAATCTTGCCCAAAGTCTAGCGCTTTCGTGAAACTCTCGACCGGCCCAGCGATAGCCGTCGGCATACGAGCGTCGCAGGCTAAGGATCACGCCACGATAGTGCCGCACCAGGAGGACGAATATCGCATCGGCCAAGTCGCGCGCGAGTTGCTCCGCAATGAGCAGATTCCACGGCGTCTGGTCGCACCAGAATGCTGCAGAAGCCTCGTCGCGGTTCTCGTCGGCGAACGCGCGCGCCGAACAGGCGAGCCGATCAAAAAATCCCTCCTTCACTGGTAACGGGCTGGGCGCCCGCCGCATCAGGCTTGGCACTTGCGCATATGCCATGTAAAAGCCGAGGAATTCACCTAGATCGAAGCACTTCGGATGGCTAGCAAGGAATGCGCCAACAACCGTGGTGCCACTTCGCGGCGCACCGAGTATGAAAAGCCTCACAGCAGTCGGCGATTGGCTCAGAGCGCCACTACGAACCGCTGAAACATTCCTGCAGCGCGGCCTCGGCGCGTAACCACGCAGCCCAAGCGGCGGCCGCTCCCGCGACCAGTATGAACGCAGCGATGACCGCTGCTGCGATGAGCACCCAGAGGGGCACTGCCGCTCCTCCGGTGGCGGCAACGGTCGCTATCGCGGCGCCGATCATAAATACAGCCCATGCGCCGAGCAACAAACTCGTAACCCAGGCCTCTGCGCAAAGTTCCCACGGTGGGATGGTTCCACTCCCGAAGGGGTTGGGGAATGGCGTCGGCGGTGGCGCCGTAGGCCCGCCGGGTGGTAAATTACCGGAGGGCGACACAGTCGGGTTGGGGGTAGTGACAACGGTCGCGATCGTCTGCAGCGGCATGGGGTAGGCCGTCGTGTTTGTAGATGCCGTCGTGTTGGTGGAAGCGGTGGCGACGTCAATATGGAGCGAATCTCCCGCCAACATTTCGCCCCGCTTGATCGAGGAGCTTATTGCGCGAAAATTGCGCGAGCCGGCAAGCTCGAAACGCTGTGTGGGCTTGATGTTGACCGGATCGAACGCGCTCTTTTTGAAGCGAACGCGGAACGGCTTCTGCCCGTTCGGAAGCCCGGCGACCGCAACGGACAGACGATTAGTCGGATCGAGTACAACTCTGCTCGAGAGACCGCTCTTGAGGCGCTTGAGGGTGGATAGCGTTCCGTCCTTTTGGAGTTCCAATATCGAACCCTGGTCGCCACGGAACCGTATACCGCCCTTTTCCCGATTCGAGCCGACATATGTAAAGCTCTCGCCGCCGATTTTATCGCCCACTACAAATTGCGGTTGCGGAGCTTCTCCCGCGAGCGATCGGCCGGTTAGCAATAGGCCTTTACCGCCCGGTGCCGTTCGGATCGGTGTCGGGGCTGCGGATGGGACTGGCGTCGGCGTCGGAGTTGGAGTAGGTGTCGGCGTTGCCGTCGGCGCGGGCGAAGGCGTTGGAATGGCCCCCGATTGCGTTTGACCGTCGATCGTTGCGGTAAGCACCCCACCTACGTACGAAAAGGTCGCCCACGTTGCTCCGTTGATCACGACGGTTGACGTCGTCGCGGTCGTATTGATGACGACGCCCGGATAAATAGTTGGCGTGGGACTCGGGGTGACGTCGTTGGCGCGGGCGCTGCTGCGCTGCGACTCCGCGTTACTGCCCGCTGAGGGCAGGACCGATTTGGACCCGCCGGCACAGGCGCTCACGCCCAATGCGCTGCCTGCCAGCAAGAAACTGCCTCTCGACAGAAATGGATCCCGCTTCACATCTCTTACCCCGCAGTGGATTCGAGCGCACGTGTCGGGCGAATTACTAAGGGATGAAATGATCTCCTGTCAATTGCGCATGGTCCTTATGTACTATGGATCAACCGTTTTGCCGCCCCTTGGGTCGAAATAGCCGACCTGGTCCGCATAATCGAGCGTCATCCGGAAGAACCTCAGGACGTCGCGACCGAGGACGCCGTCGAAGAGCGTGGTCGGAAGAATCGGCGGTGCCTGGTCCACGACGTCAATAACCGGATCCCTTACGCGCAGACCGCCGAACGTCAGCGGCTTGACGTGATACTGCCGTTCGGTCGTCGGCTTCATGCCATAGCCGACGGTGATCGAAGCGGGGTCGGTAACCGGGCCGCCAAGAGTGACGTCGTTCGCAAACGGTTGGAAGAGCATCGAAATTTGCGCACCGGTGTCGAGCAGCATCGTCGCCCTCGTTGAAGCAAACCATGCATGGACGCGCGTAACGTGCCCGTCAAAGTCGATCGGCGTCGGCGCGACGCCCGCCGATGATGGGTCGAACGATCCGGGCGGATAGAACAGGACTTGCTTCTTGACGAAGTCGATCGTAAATATGCCCGACTCGAGCAACGGCGTACCTATCAACCCGACGATGGTGACACCCGACGCAAAGCCATAGGCCGAGATGGTGTGGAATTGCGCGTTGGTGGCGCGCAGCGAACCGATCGTGACGTCCGCTGTTACGCTGCCATCAGAGGCCGGTGTCAATCCACTCGCGACAGCCACGTTACGATCGATGAACATCCCATTCGCGCCCGTATCAAGATGAAACCATAGCGGGCGACCATTGACCGTCGCCTGGATGAGGACGCGGTCCTCGAAGATCGACGGAATCGTCTGCGGCGTCGTCGCGCCGGTCGCAAACTGCGGCACACCGAACAACGCTGCCATCACGAATGCCAGCATTGATTCAGTTCTTCGGCTTGAGCGGTTTGGCGGGATTGCCCGCGACGCGTTCGCCGGGGGCAACGTCCTTCGTCACCACCGAGCCGGCGCCGGTGAGCGCGCCGTCGCCGATCGTGCGCGGCGCGACGATCGAGGTGTTCGAACCGATCGAGACGTTCTTGCCGATCGTGGTTTGATTCTTGCGCTGACAGTCGAAATTGCAGGTGATGGTGCCGGCACCGATGTTGGTATCCTCGCCGATCGTCGCATCGCCGAGATAGGCGAGATGCGCCGATTTTGCCCCGCGCGCAAGCTGCGAATTCTTGATCTCGACGAAGTTGCCGACTCGATTGTTGCCGGCGAGCTTCGCATGGCCGCGAATGTGCGCGAAGGGTCCTATTTTTGAATCGTCGCCGATCTCGCTCTGCACCACCACGCTTTCGCAGATCTCGACGTCATTGCCGATGCGTGAATCGGAAATCCGCGTGTTGGGACCGATCGCGCAGTTCTCGCCAATCGTCGAGAGCAGCGAAATCGTCGTGTTTGGATAGATCACGGTATCGCGGCCGATCGTGAGCTCAGGCTCGAGATAGGTCGTCGCCGGATCGATGATCGTCACACCGTCGCGCATGTGCGCGGCTGCGAGCCGAGCGTTCATTTCGCGCCGGGCAAGGGCCAGTTCGACGCGATCGTTGATGCCAAGCGTCAGCAAATGATCGCTCACCGTCACCGGACGGACGCGCTTACCCTGCCGCACGAAATGCGCGACGGCATCGGTGAGATAGTATTCTTCTTGCGCGTTATCGTTCTTGAGCGCCGCGACTGCCTCACGCAACGCCGCCTCGTCGAAAGCATAGATGCCCGCATTCATCTCATCAATGGCCAGCTCGCTCGGCGATGCATCACGCGCCTCCACGATGCGTTCGACATCCTCGCCACGGCGGACGATGCGCCCGAAGCTGGAAGGGAGCGGCATCTTCACCGTTACGAGCGTCATGGCGGCCGGCGTCTCACCGCTCGGCGTCGTGAGAATGCGCACGAAAACATCATGCGGGACGAGCGGCATATCGGCGTACGCGACCACTACCTGTGAGCCGTCGCGCGGCGGCGTCGCATCGAGCGCGGTCTTGACCGCGTGCCCGGTTCCGAGCTGCTCGCGCTGCACGACGCTAGGTACATCGAATTCGCCGATCCGGGCTTGCAACTCGTCGTTGGTGACGACCACGATGTCGTCCACGCCGGCGGCGCGCAACTCGCGCAGGATGTACCACAGCATCGGACGTCCGCAGATCTCGTGCAGCACCTTGGGGATACTGCTCTTCATCCGCGTGCCTTTGCCCGCTGCGAGAACGATCGCGCGTACGCTCATCCTAGTGTCCCATTCCCTAATGCAACGCCTCCACTGCGTTTTCGAGCCGGCGCAGCGACTCGTGCTTTCCCAAGATCTCCACGTCGTCGAAGAGCGGCAACGCCGTCGGGCTTCCGGTGATCGCGATGTAGAACAGCCGCGCAACGTCTTTGAACTTCATATCCAGCGCCACAGCGGCGCCCTTGAACTTCTCACCGATCTGTGCCTGATCCCACTGATCGTCTTCGAGCGTCAGCAAGGCATCGATGCCCGAGCGCAAGGCGCTACGTGCTTCGTCTTCGGTAAGCTTCGGCAACTCGAGATCGCGCCGCGCAACCTCGGGCCGGTTCACAAGGAAATCGATTGACGGCGCAAAGTCGGCCAGTGTTTCGATGCGCGACATTGCAATCGATCCGATATGCTCGCGCTGCGATGCCGGAATCGCCGCAGGCCAGACAAAGCCGAAAGCCGCCAGCAGTTCCATGAAACTCGCGACCGTGCGATGACGTATCCACTGACCGTTGAGCCAGGTCAACTTCGGGATGTCGAATACGGGGCCGCCCAGCGCGATGTTGCCGAGCACGAAGTGCTCGACGATCCGGCTGAGCAGCGGTGACCCGATGAGTTGCGGGTCGTCGTTGCGTGAGTCGATCAGGATGCCCAGAAAATCCATCAACGCATCGGCGAGATACCCGCGCTCCCGGTAGTAGAGAATGCTGGTCGGGTTCTTGCGTTTGCTCAGCTTCGTGCGATCGGGATTGCGCAGCAGCGGCAGATGACAGAGCTGCGGCGGTTCCCAGCCGAAATACCGATAGAGCAGCAGATGTTTGGGCGCAGAGCTGATCCACTCTTCACCGCGGATCACGTGCGTGATCTCCATGAGGTGATCGTCGACGACGTTGGCGAGATGATACGTCGGGAACCCGTCGGCCTTCATCAAGACCTGCATATCGACGGTCTTCCATTCGACGGTGATCGTCCCGCGCAACGCATCCTCGAACACACATGCGCCTTCGGTCGGTACCCGCAAGCGCACGACGAACGGCTCACCCGCCGCTTCGCGGCGCGCCACTTCCTCTTGCGTGTAGGTCAGACACAGACCGTCATAGTGCGGCGGCTCTTTCGCCGCGCGCTGCGCCTCGCGCATCTCTTCCAAACGCTCCGGCGTGCAGAAGCACTTGAACGCGTGGCCGTGAGCGAGCAACTCGCCCACGTAGCGTTGATAGATCGCCGTGCGTTCGCTCTGACGGTACGGTCCGTGCGGGCCGCCGATGTCGGGCCCTTCGCTCCACGACAGACCCAGCCAATGCAGCGAATCCAAAATTGCCTGCTCGCTCTCGCGCGTACTGCGCACCTGATCGGTGTCCTCGATGCGCAAAATGAACTCGCCGCCATCGGGGTGGCTCTTGGCGAACGCATAGTTGACGAGCGCGACATATGCCGTGCCGACATGAGGATCGCCCGTCGGTGACGGCGCGACCCGCGTACGTACTTTCATTTAGCCGACGAGTTCGCGACGCTTACCGCACTCGGCCTCGACGAAATCGACGATCTCTTGCAGCGGGGCGCCCGGCGTAAAGACCGCCCGCACGCCCAACTTACGCAATTCGTTCGCGTCTTCCGGCGGAATCGTTCCGCCCCCGAAAAAGACGATGTCGGCGGCGTCCTGCGCTTTGAGCTGTTCGAGTACGAGCGGGAACAAGGTCATGTGCGCTCCCGACAGGATCGAGAGCCCAATGCCGTCGGCATCCTCTTGGATCGCGGTCTGCACGATTTGTTCGGGTGTCTGAAAGAGGCCGGTATAGATCACTTCCATCCCCGCGTCGCGCAACGCGCGCGCGATCACCTTTGCCCCGCGGTCGTGGCCGTCGAGGC
>PMUE01000057.1 GCA_003167055.1 Vulcanimicrobiota bacterium
CCGGTAAGACGACGACGATCAACGCGATCGTTGGACTCGCGAATCCGGATGCCGGATCGATACGCGTCTTCGGCTACGACAATCGTGAAGCGTGGCGCGAGGCGCGCCGCGCGATCGGTCTTGCCCCGCAAGAGTACAACTTCGATCGATATCTCTCGATCCGTGAGGTCCTGATCTTTCAGGCCGGCTACTTCGGCTTGCGCGGTCCGGCGGTGCGCGCGCGCGCCGACATGCTGCTCGATCGCTTCGGCCTTTCGTCGAAGGCGCACCAGGAATACACTAAACTGTCCGGCGGCATGAAACGGCGCCTCACGCTTGCCCGCGCGCTGATCCACGAACCGCAGCTGGTGATTCTCGACGAGCCGACGGCGGGCGTCGACGTCGAACTGCGCCTGGAGCTGTGGGATCTGCTGCGCGAGCTCAACGGCGACGGGCTGACGATTTTTCTCACCACGCATTACCTCGAAGAAGCGGAAGAGCTCTGCAAGAACATCGCGATCATACGCCAAGGCCGCATCGTGGCGCAAAAGCCGACGCAAGAGCTCATCGCCGACGGCGCCAGCTTGCAGGACGTCTTCCTGGAGTTGACCCGCGCATGATCGCTACGGCTCCGCGTTTCAACAGCGTCGCGCTGTGGACGCTGATCAAGCGCGAGATGATTCGCAGCCTCAAGATCATCAACCAGGTGATCTGGCCACCGATCATCTCGACGCTCCTGTACGTCTTTGTCTTCGGCCTTGCGCTCGGCAGCAGCATCAAGAGCGTGCAGGGCGTCAGCTACGCCCAGTTTCTCATTCCCGGGCTGATCATGCTGCAAACGATCGACTCGTCGTACGGCGAATGCTCGAGCTCGGTATTCCAAGGCCGCTTCATGAACTCGATTCAGGAGATGCTGATCGCGCCGATGTCGGCGTTCGAGATGGTCTTCGGCTATGTCCTGGGTTCGCTCGTTCGGGCTTATTTCATCGCGGCGCTGATCACGCTGCTGGGCGCGGTGCTGGTGCACACCTGGCCCCAGGATTGGTGGCTGTACTTCACCGTCTTGACGATTGTCTCGATACTCTTCTCGTCGCTAGGCATCATCTTCGGATTGGTTGCCGAGAAGTTCGATCATCTCGCCGTCCTGAACACCTTCGTTATTACCCCGCTCACCTTCGTCGGCGGCGTGTTCACGTCGGCGCAGATGCTGCCACCGCTGCTGCAGCGGCTCGAACTCTTTAATCCGATCTTCTATACGATAGACGCGTTCCGGTATAGTTATACGGGAAGCAGCTACCTGGCGCTGCCGGTCTCGCTCGGCGCGATCGCACTTCTCGCGCTCATTTCGCTCGCGATCGCGTTACGGCTGATGGCCGTCGGGTATAAATTGCGCACGTAACCGAAAGGATCACATGCTCGCACTCGTTCTTGCCACGATTGGAATTTCACCTTGGAGCGGCAGCGATCTGCCGACGGCGACCGAGGCCGCAGCCAAGTATCGCTTGACGGTCTCCGGAAAGCCCGGCACGACCGTGCATTTGAGCACGACCGGCGTTGCGCAGGGATGGATCGCCGCCTTTTGCGACACGCGCGTCTGCTCGCCGACGAAAGTGTCCGAAGTGATTCCAAAGTCTGGCAGCATCGTGGTGCAGTTTGAATTGATTCGCGAGACCGAGGATGCCCCGCATTCCAGCGGCGCCGTAATTACCGGAAGCGATGGCTCGCGGCTGATCGTTCCGCAAGCCTCGCGATAGGCCGATTTACGAGAGGGTAGTCGCATGCCGAAGGTCCGTCACTCGACCGTCCAAGTGGGCCCCGCGCACGTCTTCTACCGTGAGGCCGGTACAGCCGGACAACCGGTTCTNNCGAAGAGGGTTATCAGTTTACGTTTGCCGCACTGACGCAGACGATTGCGGGCTTTGTGAACGAACTTTCGCTACGACGCTTTGCGATGTACGTATTCGATTACGGCGCACCCGTCGGCTTCAATCTGGCCGTCGCCAATCCGGAGAGCATTACCGCAATCATCTCGCAGAACGGCAATGCCTACGAGGAAGGCCTGGGTGACGGTCCTTGGGCACCGTTGCGTGCTTACTGGGCGAAACCGTCGCCGGCCATTCGCGAGCAAATCAAGGAACGAATGTCGCTCGATGGCGTCCGCGAGTCATATTTTCAAGGCGTGAGTGATCCCGCCGGAATCGAGCCCGAGGCGTATTGGCTGGATGCGGCTTTGCTTGCGCGGCCGGGGATGATGGATCTTCAGACTGACCTCAAACTCGACTACAAATCGAACATCGAGCGCTATCCGCTGTATCAGCAATATCTCCGAACGCACCGGCCGCCACTGCTGGCCATATGGGGAAAGAACGACACCTTCTTCATCCCGCCGGGCGCTGAGGCGTTCAAGCGAGACGTGCCCGATGCGGATGTCCAATTTTTGGATGCCGGGCACTTTGCTCTTGAAACCAACGTCGATGACATCGCGTCCGCTATCCTAAAAATGACCGTTAACGCATAAAGCCCGCTGCGTCTAAAAGAATGGATCGTGGGCGCGTTCAACGCCGACCGTCGAAGGCGGTCCGTGGCCGGGCATAATCACCGTCGTCTCGGGAAGCGTGAAGATCTTCGTGCTCACGCTACGTAGAACGTCAGCGTACGTGCTCTTGTCGCCATATGCGCCGCCGACACTTCCGGAAAAGAGAATGTCGCCGGTGAAGACGATCGGATCAACGACGTAACAGACCGATCCATCGGTATGGCCGGGGGTATGCAGCACGCGAATGTGCGCGTCGTCGCCGAACGGAAAGGTCGCACCGTCGCTTGCGGCAAGTGCCGTCGACGCGAGTGCCCCGATTGCCGGTGCATCCAATGGATGCATAACGATTTGCGCGTGTGGATATTCCTTCGCCACCGCAGCAACTGCGCCACAATGGTCGTTGTGTTTGTGCGTGATCAGGATGTACTGCAGATCGAAGCCGCCATCGCGCAATAGCTGCAGCAGACGCTGTGGCGTTCCAGCTGGGTCCACGAGCGCCGCGCGCTTGCGGTCTCCACGGAAGATCACATAGCCGTTGCTATTGGGGCGCGAATCCTGTGTGTGCTGCTGCACGCCGTCCATCGCAACCTTGGGCGGAGCGAACGCATTCGCGGCGCGTTCGACCGTGCGTTCGGGATTCAGCTTCAACGCCTTCGCGAGCGCGCGTGCCTCCCGCGCATTCGCGCTGCCGTCATCCGCCAGCCACGCCTCGATTGCGGAGGCGCCTATGCCCGTCCGAGCCGCGAGCGTCGCGCCGTCGATGCTGTTCCCGCGCATCGCTTTGCGCAACACGTCGCCGAAGGTGTCTTCGAGCGGGATATCCGGCCAGCTGCTCATGGCGGGCTCTTCGCCGCGCAACCGGGAGCCACTGCCGACGGGTCGAAGCCGTAGGAACCATGGAACGAGTCCTCATTATCGGATCCGGCCCCGCCGGGCTGACCGCCGCAATCTATGCTGCGCGCGCGAATTTGCAGCCGCTCGTGCTGGCCGGTGGCCTCTACGGCGGACAGTTGATGCTAACGACCGAGGTCGAGAATTATCCGGGTTTTCCCGAGGGCATCTTAGGACCCGATCTGATGATCAAGTTTCGCGAGCAAGCCGAGCGTTTTGGTGCACGCGTTGAAAACGTCGATGCAACCTCGGTCGATTTTTCGAGGCGGCCGTTTGTCGTGCGCACCGCCGACGAAGAGTACCATGCCAAAACGGTGATCGTTGCGACCGGCGCAAGCGCGCGCTGGCTCGACATTCCGGGCGAGGAGAAGCTGCGCGGCCGCGGCGTTTCGACGTGCGCGACCTGCGACGGCGCGTTCTTCCGCGAAAAACACATCGTGGTCGTCGGGGGCGGCGATTCCGCGATGGAAGAGGCGCTCTTCCTGACCCGCTTCGGTCGCAAGGTCACCGTGATTCATCGTCGCGAAGGACTGCGTGCCAGCAAGATCATGGCCGCGCGCTCGCGTTCTCATCCCAAGATCGACTTTATTTGGAACACGGTCGTCGATGAGGTGCTGGGCGAAACGCACATGACCGGTTTGAAGTTGCGCAACGTGCACGACAATAGCGTCATGGAATACGAGGCAGACGCGCTCTTCATTGCGATTGGCCACACGCCGAATACCGGGATATTCGAGGGTCAGCTCGATCTCGACGAGATGGGCTACATCATGTCACCCGACGGCGCGGAAACCAACATCGACGGGGTCTTTGTCGCGGGCGACGTAAATGACATCCGCTATAAACAAGCGATTACCGCCGCAGGCGCGGGATGCCGAGCCGCGATGGAAGCCGAGCGATATCTCGAAGCGCTGGAGTTTACGATTAAAGAGACCGTGGCAAGTTAGTTGCGGTCGGAGGACTCGCGCTACAAATGGGTAGCGCTCTCAAACACCACCCTCGCCGTATTCATGTCGACCCTCGACGGGTCGATCGTCATCATCTCCCTGCCGGCGATCTTCCGCGGCATTCATCTCGATCCACTGGCCCCGGGCAACGTCAGCTACCTGCTGTGGATGATCATCGGGTATCTGCTCGTGCAGGCCGTGCTGGTGGTTACGCTAGGGCGTCTGGGCGACATGTACGGCCGCGTTCGCATCTATAACGCGGGCTTCGTCGTCTTTACGGCCGCGTCGGTGCTGCTCTCATTCGATCCGTTCACCGGCGGCTACGGCGCGCTGTGGTTGATCGGTTGGCGGTTGCTGCAAGCCCTGGGCGGCTCGATCCTCACCGCAAATTCGGCCGCGATTCTCACCGACGCTTTTCCGGCGAATCAACGCGGACTGGCGCTCGGCATCAATCAGATCGCCGCACTTGCCGGCCAGTTCATTGGGCTTGTCGCGGGCGGCGTGCTTGCGATCATCGATTGGCGCGCGGTGTTCTGGGTGAATGTGCCCGTCGGCGTGTTCGGAACGATCTGGGCGTATCGAAACCTGCGCGAGACCGGCAGCCACGAGCGTGGCAGCATCGATTGGTGGGGCAACGGGACGTTTGCTGTCGGACTGAGCGCGATCTTGATCGCGATTACGGCGGCTATCCGTCCGTATGACGGTCACACTATGGGCTGGACGAGCCCGTCGACGCTCGGCTTACTGAGTTTCGGCACAGCGTTACTCGTCGCGTTTGTCGTGATCGAGCAACGGGTTGCGGAGCCGATGTTTGCGCTCTCACTTTTCCGCATTCGTCCGTTTACGGCCGGGGTCATCGCCGCGCTTGCGGCGTCGGTCGCGCGTGGCGGACTGCAGTTCATGCTTGTCATCTGGTTGCAGGGTATCTGGCTTCCGCTCCACGGCTACGATTACGAAGTTACGCCACTGTGGGCCGGGATCTTCATGCTGCCGCTCTCCGCGGGTTTTCTCGTTGCGGGTCCGATCTCCGGAATTCTTTCCGATCGTCTCGGCTCGCGCGCGTTCGCTACGACCGGCATGCTGGTTTTCGGGAGCAGCTTCATCGGCTTGATGGTCTTACCGGTCGACTTCACCTATTGGATGTTTGCGGCGCTGCTCGCGATCAACGGCATCGGCGTGGGCATGTTCGGCGCACCCAACACGTCGTCGATCATGGGCAGCGTTCCGCCGGCGCGGCGCGGCGTTGCCTCCGGCATGCGCGCGACCTTTCAAAACTCGGGGAATCTGCTTTCGATCGGCGTGTTTTTCTCATTGATGATCGCGGGTCTGGCGAGCCGCTTGCCGGCAACGCTGACGTCGGGCTTGCAGGCGCAAGGCGTGCCGTACAGTGTCGCGCATCAAGTGGCCACCTTGCCGCCGGTGTCGTCGCTCTTTGCCGCGTTTCTCGGCGTCAATCCGGTGCAGAGTCTTCTTGCCCCAACCGGCGTCCTCGCCTCGTTACCACCCGCGAACCGGGCGATTCTCACCGGCAAGGAGTTCTTTCCGAATCTGATCGCGGCGCCGTTTCACGATGGACTTGTGGTGGTCTTCAGTGTGGCGCTGGCGCTGTCGATCGTCGCCGCGGCAGCGTCGATGATGCGTGGCCCGGAAACGCGGAGTCTGGTACTGGAGCGTTGAGCGCGTACGCCCCGTACACGCCGGTCGCATCGAGGCTAAATTGCGGCATGGAGACGGCGATCGTTTCGCTCTTGACCAAACTGTAATCCGCAGTGGTTTGACAGGCCATCGAGAGCCGTATCGTCGACCCATTCTTGTAATACCACGCCACAGCCAGCGGCGTTTCGTCGGCTTGCGCGACGGTGAATTCAACGTGGTCGACCGACGGGTCCACTTTTGGCACGGCGTGCAGGACGAACGTGCTCACGCCTGCGAGTTCTGCCTGTGACACCGAATTCACGTTGTACTTCGACGGCCAAACCTGGGGAACGAGTTCGGTCGCGTACGTCCCCTTGAAGAACCTCCCGATGATTCCCGGAATCTTGGTGATGGTCAACACCGCTTGCGCCGGGGTGCGGTAGTAGACGATTGCGTCAGCTGCGCTTCGAACGCCGATCGGTCGACGCATGTGCACCTCGAAGTGAACCGGAACGGAATACGTACTCAAACCTTGGGCTGCGCCGGCTCGCGCCAGGATCTCATCCCCGCTAAGCGGCGCAGTCGTCGTCGCCAGCAACAGCAGGCAGCCGGCCCACAGCGCCTTCATGAATCTCCGGCGAGCAACTTCTGGGCGACCTGAAGAAATCGATACGATCCCGATCCATCGCGGTCGAATACCCAAACAACGTCGAAGCGATCGCCGGGCCAAGTTTTTGGTGCGCTCGGCGTCAGATGGGCGGCGATAAGCGGTAGATGTTTGTGTTCCCACGCGACGAGTACCGCGCCGTCGCGCAACACAAGGTTCGCTGCGAGCCGATCCTCATCACCGACTGCAAACGTCTGGTCCGCAGTCAAGCCCAGCCGGTGTGCAAGCGGCGTTATCGTCTCGATAGCCCGCCGGCTTCGGCTGACATCCTCGGCATTGGCCTTGCCCGAGGGGTCGGTCCTGGTGTCGAACGACGCGGCGTAAAGGTACGCCGGAACGGAGATTTCGGCGAGGGTGGGCGCGGCAAAGAACGCAATCAGAGCCCCTGCGCGTTGCCACCCTTGCACGACGATTGAATGCTGACTTCGCGTTCCGTCTTCTTTGACGCCGAACGACGGCAGTGGATCGCCAGGTTTCTCCGCATGCCGAATCAGCATGATCTTCGATGGAGGCATTAGTACAGTCGCGTACCGTTGGCGACGGGATACTGCGGGCGAACTAAGAGAACGTTACCGTCGAAATCGTTCATCCCGAGGACGAGCACCTCGCTCACGAATCCGGCAATGCGTTTGGGTTCGAAATTGACGACCGCGCAAACTTGGCTGCCGATCAACTCCTCAGCGCGATAGACGACGGTGATTTGTACCGAAGAGTTCCGTTGGCCGATCTCGGGCCCGAAATCGATGCGCAACTTGTACGCCGGCTTTCGCGCGCCTTCAAGCTGCTCGGCTTGCAGCACCGTTCCGGCGCGGATATCGACCTTCAAAAAGTCCTCGTAGCTGATCGTCATGTCAACAGATTACCTAGCGCATCGTCGAGCGCGGTGAAGCGAAAGTTGTAGCCCGATTCAAGGGCGTGTTGCGGGAGTACTCGTTGACCGTCCAGGAGGATGCTCGCGCCTTCGCCCAATGCGACGCGCAGCGCGACCGCGGGGACGCGGAACAACGCCGGACGGTGCAGCACCGAAGCGAGCGCGCGCGTGAGCTCAGCGTTGTCAACGGGCTGCGGCGCAGTCGCGTTGAACGTGCCGCTCGCACCATCGAGCGCCATGCGATAGATACCGACGATGTCGTCGATATGCACCCACGAGATCCATTGCCGGCCGCTTCCGATCACGCCGCCGAGACCGAGGCGAAACGGACGCACCATCGTTGCGAGCGCGCCGCCGTCCGTCCCCAGCACCACGCCCGTGCGCAGGATCGCGACGCGCATGCCGAGTTGCGTGGCTCGCTGGGCTTCCGCTTCCCACCTGGCACAGAGGTCGCCGAGGAAGTCGTCGCCGTGTGGACTCGCTTCCGTGTATGTCGCCGTTTCGCTCGGCGGATAGTAGCCTGTCGCCGAAGCGCCGATATAGATCGCCGGCCGCCGCGCGTGACCGGCGAAGGCGTCGATCAGCGCGCGCGTGCCCTCGACGCGGCTCTGGTAGATCCGCTGCTTCGCCGCGTGGGACCAGCGTTGGAAGATGCTCTCGCCGGCGAGATTGACGACGGCGTCGCAGGTTGCAAATGCTGCTGCAGCTTCGACCGGCTTACGCAGCGAGGCGGTGATGACGTCGTTGCGGCGCGCGCTCAGTGCGGCACGAAGATGCCGCCCGATGAAGCCGGAGCCGCCCGCGAGCCCGATGCGCACGGGGCACTAACGACGCACGGTCGCTGCCGCGATCGCGCTGCTGATGTCGTCAAGCTCGTGCACCGCTCGGCCGACGGAGGCAGAGATTGCCGGCCGGTCACCGCGCGCCACGGCGCCGTTTATGGCAGGCAGTGGGACGGCAGCGTAGCCGTTACGTCCGTAGACGAGTTTATCGAGCCGGTGCACGATGCCGATCTCGGCGTTGCCGTCGATGCCACGATGGTCGGCTATGCCCGCGCGATAGGCGTAACGCCCGATTGCTGCGACCAGCGGCGAAAGGTCGCGACGATATTGCGTGCCGCTTAGCATCGCGACGTCGGAGCGTAGCGTTCCCGCGTACGGGGTTAGGCGGTAGGGCACCGTACCGCTTGCCAGGCGCATCGTAAGCAGCGCGACGAGTTGCGCGATCGCGCGATGGTTCACGAACCCGGGATCGGCTTGCGTCATGACATAGTTCAGATCGTCAAAACCCGAATGGTAGACACCGAAGACGCCGTGAAAGCCGACTTGCATGATCGGGATTCCGAGATCATACAGGAACGGCTCGAAATCCGACCCGCCTCCGGGTCCGCGTATGGTAGTGCCGCCGGCTTGCACTTGCCAACGCTGGAAGAGCTTCTGCGACGGCATGGCAGGATCGGCGATACGCTCCGTCGCCGGAACGATCGCATCGCGAAGTGCGTCGACCGCACTCGCACCGAAATACTGTCCGGTCGTGATCTCGTCTTCGTTGATGTAGGCGATGCAGCCGCTCTCGAGTAGGCCGCGATGCATTTGCACGAACGCGTTCGATCCGACTTCACCTATCTCTTCACCGTCGAAACCGACCACGATTATCGAGTAGTGCGGGCGCCAACCGCTGCGGTAGAGGTAGCCGAGTGCGCGCGCGGCCTGAAGCACGACCGACGTGCCGGAGCCATTGTCGGTAACACCGTAGACCCAAGCATCGCGATGCGCACCGATGACCACACTGTGCGTCGGGTCGATGCCCGGCAACACACCGACCGTATTCCACAGTTTTGCATTACGATCTAAGTCCATCTGCACGCTGAGCCGGAACGGCACGGTGCTGATGCCGTTGTCGATCGTCGCGAGAATACGCGCAGCGTTGATCGCGGTAACCGGTAACGTGGGGATTTGAATCTCGCCTTGAGTCAACGCGCCACGCTGAACCGAACCGAGCGGCCGATACGGACCGTCGGGATAGGCTGGACCGTTCAGCGATCCATCCGGATCCGCCGGATCTGAAAAGAAGATGACGCCGCTTGCGCCGTGATCTTGCGCGCGTTTCGCAAGTTCGCCGCGAAATTCGCGGCCATAGCGAATGAGCGCGATGCGTGTGCGCACATCGACACCGCGTGCGGCAAGCGACTGATAGTCCGCTGGAAGGCCATGTCCCGCGTCGACGACGTTGGCGCTGACAATACCGCTGCCGCTCCATGCGTTAAACGGTGGGCCCGCGTCGCGGCGCGTACCGTCGGGATCGGACGGAATTGGGACCTCGCCGAGCCGGTACCTGATCCAGTGCGGATACCGAAACTCTTCGAGGCCAACGAAGCGCGAAAACGGTACGTCGTGCGTGAAGACTTCATTGGTCGTATTAAATCCGGCGGCGGCGAGTTGACTGCGCATCCACTGTGCGATGTGATAGTCGCCCGGCGTGCCGGCATAGTGTGATTCTTGATTGATGCGGGTCGAATCGGCTTGAGCCGCAGCCGCGCTTGGTTCGTCGATCACGAATTGCTCGTTCGAACTCTCGTCGGCGCGCACGGGTCCGCCCGGCATGCAAAGGAGGCTGGCGCTCAGGAGCGCGGCGATCAGGCGATTCAGCGGCGAGGCCCTCCATGGTGTGCTTCCCTAGGAGCGTTCGTGCGAAGGAGCGCTCGAGCCTCGCGTTCGAGGCCCTGTGCCGCGATCTTCGGATGGCTCAAGTAGAACAGCGTCATCACGTCGAGGACGAAGCGATGGGCCCGGTCGCCCGGAAGCGCCCGCAGCCGCGCGCGCGCCGACTCGACGAGGCTACGCACTCGCGCGCGCATCGCTGCCGGACTGCCGTAGGCACGGCTGAAATTCAGCTCGCCGTGTTCGCGGTCTTCGGCCTGATCGATGAAGGCATCGAGCAGGACGTGCAGCGCGCTCACGTAGGGGAAGTACGCGTCATAAGTGCCCTCGATCGCCTCGCGGCGACCGAGGAACGCTTCGAACAGCGGCCCGTAGACGTGAAATTGCGATCCCGCGGCCGAGGCGAACTCGTGCCAGTCGATGTCGCGATAACGATCGCGATGTCGCTCGTACCACGCGACACAACGCCGTTCGCGCTCGCCGGGCGGATAGTGTTTGTGGGTTTGCATCTCGCCGTAGAGCTGCGCGGCTTGCGCAAACCGCGGGCGAAGAAGATCGAGATGCGGGACCGTTGCGAGCGCGCCTTGCGTGCGCTCGACGAGCTCGCGCAAATAGCCGCCGTCGTCGCCCGCAGGTCCGCATGCGTAATAGTCGTGCAGCGGTGCGAATGGATCGAGTGCGTCGGCAATCGCTTGGTGCAACACCGGATACGCATCGACGCCGACGTCCGGATGCCGGTCGCACAAGTTGTCGAGATAGTCGTAGATGGTCTCGAGCGGCGCTACGATGGCGACGTACGCGCGCGCCGCGCCGGGTTCGAGAAAGGTAGCGAGGATGCAGGCGCCCGCGACATGGTAGGACTTCCCGTCGACGCTGGCCAGCGCTTGCGCGCGCAATGCCGGATCGGGAATTGCCGCCGCGCGCTCCCGGATCGCGGCGAGCGTGGCTGCCGAGATCGGGACGATGCGCATCATGAAGCGCGACAACTCGATAGCCGTGGAGGGACCACCCGCAAGCAGAGCGCGCAAACGTTCCGGACTGCGCAGCACGGTGCGCAGCGCAAAAAGGATGTCGCCGAACATGACGCTACAGACCGGCCACGAAGCGTCCGGGATTGAGGATATTCTCCGGATCGAAGCGCCGCTTGAGTTCACGCATGCGCTCGAGGCCGTCGGGGAGTTCGCCCCACACGTTGAGATGCGCGCGACGGGGATGGTTCCCGGCGATCACGACTGCGCGCGGTTCATCGTCGTGCAGCGCATCGTCGAACATTTCGATCTTCGCACCGAACGCGTGTGAATCGAGGTCGTTCACGCGGAATAGCAGATCGCCATTCATCGCGTCGACGATCGTGTCGTGGCGCAGCTCGAAGCGTTGCGCTAGCGCCTTGCAGGCATCGGCGCGCGCGAGCGCGTCGTCAGGGAAGGCGGCGATGCGATAGGTGATCGAGCGCTCGCCGAGCGAGGCGACGTAAGCATCGACGATACGTTCGAACGATTCGCGCGCGCCCGCATCGACCACGCGCGTTTCTGGAACGCCCGCCCTNNCGGCCCATCGCCGAACGCAGGTCGCGCGTTGCGCGCTCCAGCACGCTTGGCGAGCCCTCGAGCAGCACCGAAATGCGTCCCTCGTCACCGTCGTCGCCGTCGACCGCGCCCCGATGGCCGTCGATCCAAAATGCCGCCGACGGTACGACCGGCATAGTTGCAAACTGTGCAAACGCACGCTCCCGCGTGCCCTCCGGGAGACGCAGGTAAAACATCCGTGCGCCTTGTGGCGCGGCGATCGTTTTGAGATTGACCTGCGCGAGCACGGCCAGCGTGCCGAACGAGCCGACGTAGAGCCGGCTCATGTCATAGCCGGAAACGTTTTTGACGACCATGCCGCCGGCGTGAACAATCGTTCCGTCGGCGAGGATGGCGATCGTCCCGATCACGAAATCGCGTGGCCGTCCGTACAGATGACGGCGCGGGCCGAGCCATCCGGCAGCGAGCGTTCCGCCGACGGTCGCATCGGCGGCGCGGGGTGCATCAAACGGGATGTGCGTGCCGTGCTTGGCCAATCGCGTGGCGAGCGTGCGCAACGTGACGCCGCTCTGCACGGCGATGGTCAGATCGTCGGGTGCGTCCTCGACGATTGCGTTCAACTCGAGTGTGGAGAGGGAGACGTCGGCGCGCAACGGCGGCAAACCCATACCGCGCAGGGTGTTGCCGCCGCTGACCACGACCGCCCGCCGTTCGTGCGCGCAGGCCGCAAGCTGTGCAGCAAACGCTTCGATCGTCATGCGATCGGCGCGACTTCCGCGCAGCGCACGCCAACGGGAAAGATCTTTTCAGGATTGAAGGCACGGCGTGGATCGAAGACCTCGCGCACGTTCGCCATCGCGGCAAGGTCCTGCGTCGTGTAGATTTGCGTCATCGCCTCGCGCTTTTCGAAGCCGATGCCGTGTTCGCCCGAAACCGTACCGCCCAGATCGATCGCCATCCGCAAGATCTCGTTCCCGGATTCGATCACCGCCGTGACCTGCTTTATATCGCGCTTGTCGTAGCAGATCATCGGATGGAGATTGCCGTCGCCGGCATGAAAGACGTTGGCCATCGTCAGCTTGTAGTCGTGGGCGATGCGCTCGATTGCGTGCAACGCCTGCGGCAGCACGCTTCGGCGCACGCACACGTCTTGCAGATAGTAGTTGGGCGCAATACGCCCCATCGCACCGGCGGCGCCCTTGCGTCCCGCCCACAGCGCATCACGTTCAGCTTGCGAGCGCGCCGCGCGCCACGAGTTCGCGCCGTGGTCGCGTACGATGCGGGCGATCTCGCTTTCGTAGCCGTTCATATCGTCTTCGAGGCCGGCGTGTTCGATCAAAAGCACCGCTCCGGCGTCGGTCGGGTAACCTGCAGCGAAGGCGGCTTCAACGGCGCGTGTTGCAATGGCATCCATCATCTCGAGTGCCGTCGGCACGATGCCGGCGGCGATGATCGCGGAAACGGCATCCGAGGCGGATTCCACATCGGGAAAGGTCGCGGGCCAAACGCGAACCGATTCGGGCAAACGCATCAGGCGCACCCACGCCGCCGTGACGAGCCCGAGCGTACCTTCACTGCCGACGAAGGCCGCGGTGAGATCGTAGCCGGGACGATCGATGTCGGTCATGAACACCTCGCCGCAATCGTCGACGATTTCCAGTGCCAGCACATGATTCATCGTCGTTCCGTACGACAGACAGTGTGGACCGCCGGCATTGGTAGCGATGTTGCCGCCGATCGTTGAAATGCGCTGCGACGACGGATCGGGTGCGTAGAACAGCCCGTCACGACCGGCGGTTTGCGAGAGGTCGAGATTGATCAGACCGGGCTGGACGCACGCGCGCCGTCGTGCCGGCTCGTACGCGAGCACGCGGTTCATGCGCGTGAACGAAACGACGATGCCACCGTCGACCGGAACCGCTCCGCCGCACAAGCCCGTGCCGGCGCCACGGGGAACCACCGGCTCGCCGCAGTCGCGCGCAATCTTAACGATCGCGCTGACCTCGCGCGTGTTCGATGGGAGCACCACGGCGGACGGTAAGCGGCCCTGCGTATAGGCATCAAATGAATAGGCGCGCAGGTCTTCGGGCGCCGTCTTAACCGCGTCCGCGCCCAGTGCGTCGACCAACCGTTGATGGAGCATCCGGCGATGGTCTTTGGGTGAGCAGGAAGCGGGGCCTGCCCGCGACAACGCCCACCTCGCGTGAAGTTTTTTGGGCGTAAGCAGACCGGTGCTAAGGGCGATCCCAAAGCGCAAGGTACAACGCAAAAGCGGTCCTCGTTCCGTATGCCCGTCGAATTCGACGTGCTCTACACGTTGCGTTCGCGAACTGGCCGCCGGCACGGGCGGGCAAACGACCTCTCGGCCGGTGGTTTACGGCTTTCCACCGACGAAGATTTCATCAAGGGCTCAATTCTCGACGTGGATTTTCAACTGCCCGATGACTTCATCAGCGAGTTGACGATCGAGAAAGAAGTCTTCAAGCAGACGCCGTTTGGTCTACGCCCCGAGACGGTGAAGACGCAGCCGGCGCCGTTCGCACCGATGCGCATGAGCGCGACCGTGCTCTCGACGTTCTACGTGCCCTCGAGCAAACAACTTTCGCACGGCATGAAATTCACCGACATCGAACCCGAGACGCAAGAAGAACTGCAGCGCTTCATTCACTTGTGGCAGTTGCACCAAATTCGCCTCCGCGCCGAAGCTTTGAAGTGACACGCGCGTTGTCATCCCGAGCGTAGCGNNCGGCCGAGCGACGTGTCCACGCTACCTCACCCTTTTATACGGAGGCGGTCGTCTACGTCAACGGGGGACGCTCGATCGCGGTCAGCTACGCGCAAACCCGCGAGCAGTGGTGCGAGGTAGAGATTAGCGGTTACGGCGATCTCGAGCCCGTGACCGACTTGTTTGGGTTCGTTCGTGGGTCTGACGGCGATGCCGAGCACGTGTCGACGAATGACCCCGCCGTTTTCGCTGAGGAAGCGAAGCGTTGCTGTGCCCTCCTTGTTCAGTACTGCGAAAGGTTCTTAGAAGGTGACATCCCGGGTTTCCGGCGGCAGTATCGGGAGCTGTTCTTGGTCACCTCCGTGCGAAATGCCCAATACAACGCCGACGCCAGCATGAATTGGCCAGAGTTCGCTCGCTACCATCAGTGGCTCACCGACTATTGGACGCAACGCGATCTTGACGTAGCGCAGTCGGCGAGGCATCGCGGATGGCGACCGTAGGGGATCGCTGCGTCTTCAGAATCATCGCGTGTGTTGCCGCGATGCTGCTGGTCGGTGCCGGCACACCTGCGACGGCGCAAACCTGGGTCGGCACGTGGGAGGCGGCGCCGGTGTGGGCCAACCCCGCGGTCTCGTTTACCGATACGACGCTGCGCGAAATTGTGCACGTCAGCATCGGCGGGACGGTGGTGCGCGTGCGCCTTTCCAACACCTTCGGCAGCGAGCCGCTTGCGATCGGTCATGCCACGATCGCCATACGTGCGGTTGCGGCGTCGCCTGTTGCTGCGCCGCAACCGCTGACGTTCGGTGGCGCCACGTCGATCCAGGTCCCGCCAGGCGCGCAAGTGATCTCGGACGCTACCGCGCTGAACGTTGCGCCGGGAAGCGATCTGCTCATCAGCCTCTATCTTCCCGGACCCACGGGCGCGGCGACCGAACATCCGCTCGCGCTGCAGACAAACTTCTCGTCGTCGGGCGATCACACGGTCGACGCGAACGGTTCTGCGTACACACAGACATTGCGAAAGTGGTATTTTCTCTCAGGCGTCGACATCGCCGGCACACGCGCGGGCGGCGCGGTCGTTACGCTCGGCGATTCAATCACCGACGGCGCGCATTCGCTCGTCGACGAGAACGGCCGATGGCCCGACGTCCTCGCGCGCCGCATCGTACACTCCGCGGCACCTCCACTCGGCGTCCTCAATGCCGGGATTAGCGGCGGTCGCATCTTACTCGACGGTGGCCACTATGGCGTCAACGCGCTCGCGCGCCTAAATCGCGATGTGCTCGCGCAAACCGGCGTGCGGGATGTCATCGTGCTTCTCGGCATCAACGACCTGGAGCAGACGCCGCANNAGGTCGATCCGCTGCGCATTGAGGCCGGCTTGCTGCAGATCGCCGAGCGCGCTCACGAGCGCCGGCTTCGCGTGTTGGCGTGCACAATTCTGCCATCGGAGGGTTATCTCGCGTATAACGACCGTGTCGCGGCGGCGCGCGAGGCGGTCAACGCCTTCATCCGCACGAGCAAAGCGTTCGACGGCGTTTGCGATTTCGATGCGGCAGTGCGCGATCCGCGCGATCCGATGCGGATGCTTCCAGCGTACGATAGCGGCGATCACTTGCATCCAAACAGTGCCGGATTGCAGGTGATGGGTTCGCTCATCGATATAAGCGAGTTGCAGTGAGCGCCGTCAAGACGGCCGGATCACCAGCACATTCGTGGCGGTTTCATCCCACTCGTCGAGCAATCGTTTTGATCTTGGGCTACGCGTAGCGTTGACATGCGCGGCCAATAGCTCGCGCACGACTTGTGCGTCGTCTGATGCGGGATCGAGCGGCGCACAGGTAACGGAGTCGCTGTTGTAGCGCCGCTCGAGCTCGAACGAGCTGTCGGGATCGTAGACGTAGGCGACGC
>PMUE01000388.1 GCA_003167055.1 Vulcanimicrobiota bacterium
AGCGACTCGCACAGAAGCAGATGCTGTGCTGCGGCCAAGTCGCCATCGCGCGCGCCGATCGTAATCTCGCTCATGACCGGCGCGATCACGTCGTCCGCGAACTCGACCGCACTTCGCGCGAGGGCAACAGCGCAAAGATCGTGTGCAAGGCCCCGCGCGTCCATCGCGCGGACGCGATGCAATAGCCGCTCGATTGCAGCGTCATCGGTATCGCCGTTCAAATGTTCGGCACGCACGATCGCTTGGAGTTCAGCGTCACTGCGCAGTGCAATGCGCGAGATCGATTCGCCCGTTTCTATCGCGGCTTTCAGGAGTACCAGACGCGCAACATCATCGGGTGTGAACAATCGTTGGCCGCCGGCGGCGCGCTCGGGCCTTACGGCGCCATAACGCTTCTCCCAAGCGCGAATGGTATCCACCGAAAGATTAGTGAGATGCGAAACCGAGTGAATCGGCAATGCTGCTCGACACCCCGGCGATTTCGTTGACCGCATCGTCTATCACCCCGACGACTGAAAACCGGGTTTGCCTATTGAGACTTTCCTGTGATCGAGATCGAATCCTAGAACCGCGATCATCTTTTTCTGCGGCGCAGTATTCTGCGGCGGGCGATAATAAACAGGTGCTCCGGCTAATGGACACGGCCAACGACTTGGCACACAACGACGGACCGCGCCCGGGCCGGCGAAAAGAACCACGCCTAGTCGCGGCAAACAGTTAACCGCATGAGTGACGAGAAAGTCATCTCGCGCGGCTTTACCGGCCGTCGCTCCGCCGAGGCTTCGAAGCTTCCTCCGGGACAATATCTGACCCAGGACTTTCCCGTGCTTTCGGCCACGCCGACGCCCCGCATTCCGCTCGACGGCTGGGAATTCACCGTGACGACGGAAGACGGCGCGGTGGCGCGCCGCTGGAATTGGCAGGCGTTTCGCGCGCTGCCCGCCGTGGCGATCACCACCGACATTCACTGCGTGACGCGCTGGTCGAAGTTCGATACGATGTGGGAGGGCGTGGCCATCGACACATTGCTCGACGGCGTGCAAAGCACCGCGACGTACGCAATGGCCCATTCCTATGGCGGCTACACGACGAACGTTCCGCTCGCCGATCTGCAAAATGGCAAGGCGTGGGTGGCTTTTCGTTACGGCGGCAAAGAACTCGAGCCCGAACACGGCGGGCCCGCGCGGCTGCTGGTTCCGCATCTCTATTTTTGGAAGAGCGCGAAATGGGTGAACGGCCTCACTCTCATGCCGCACGACGAGCCGGGTTTCTGGGAGCGGCTCGGCTATAACATGTACGGCGACCCGTGGCGGGAACAGCGATACACGGGGGATTAGTCTGGCGTGTCGGCACGCTGGTCGAACGGCGGCGCGAAACCGCGACCGCGCACTCGCTCGTCCTCGACGTTCCCGATTGGCCCGGTCACGACGCGGGACAACACGTCGACGTGCGGCTTACCGCGCCCGACGGCTACAGCGCGGTGCGCTCGTATTCGATCGCGAGCGCCGCGCAAGAAAAGCGTCTCGAACTGACGATCGAAGAGCTCGCGGACGGCGAAGTCTCGCCCTACCTCGCCGAAACGGCGGCTCCCGGCGATCCGCTCGAGATTCGTGGTCCGATCGGCGGATGGTTCGTCTGGCGTCCGGCGCAAACCGAGCCCGTGCAACTGATCGCCGGCGGCTCGGGCATCGTGCCGCTGATGGCCATGATTCGCACGCGCGCGCAAGCAAAAAGTGCCGCGCCCTTTCGATTGCTCTATTCCGTGCGATCGCCACAGGCGATCAGCTACGCAAACGAACTCGAGCAGCGCGTCCACGACGACGCGAATCTCGGGGTCACCTTCGCGTATACGCGAAGCGTCCCCGAGGGCTGGGCGCGAGCACCGCAGCGCATCGACGCGACGGCAATTATGGAGGCCGCGTTCGCGCCGGCGTTACGGCCGTCGTGTTACGTCTGCGGACCGACACCGTTCGTCGAAGCGGCGGCGAATCTGCTGATTGCCGCTGGACACGACGCGGACCGCATCAAAACCGAACGCTTCGGTCCGACCGCGGGCGGATCCTAAGCGCTTAGCGGCGGCGGCGGCGCGACTGGTAGACGACGCGCGGCTTGGGCGCGACGGCCGGAACTTCGGGGAAGAGCGGGTTGATCTCGCGCGCCAGCGGGCGGCCGATGATATACTCGATCTTTCGAATCAGGGGCTCTTCGTCCGAAGCGACAAAGGTGATCGCGTCGCCGGCAGTTTTTGCCCGAGCGGTGCGGCCGATGCGATGCACGTAGTCTTCGGCAACCAGCGGCACGTCGAAGTTCACGACGTGTCCGAGTTTGGCGACGTCGATGCCGCGCGCCGCAATGTCGGTCGCCACGAGCACTCGGCACTTGCCCTTCTTGAGGTTCTCGAGCGCGCGCGTTCGCTGCGCTTGCGTGCGGTCGCCGTGAATCACGTCGGTCGGGATGTTGCTCTTGGCAAGTGCGGCGGCAAGGCGATTGGCGCGATGCTTCGTGCGCGTAAACGCGATGGCGGTGTAGATGTTGTTGTCTTTGAGCAGTTCAAGGAACAGATCGGTCTTATGTTCCTGGGGGACGGCGTAGAGACGCTGGGTGAGTAGCTCGATCGGCGCATGAACGGCTGTGAGCTCGACGCGCGCCGGATCCTTGAGCATGTCGCGCACGAGTGCCGAGATCGCCGGCGGCAGCGTGGCGGAGAAGAAGAGCGTCTGGCGCTGCGCCGGAATCTTTTCGAGAATCCGCCGCACTGACGGGAGAAAGCCCATGTCCAGCATGCGATCGGCTTCGTCGAGCACAACGGTGGTGACGTGGCCGAGGCGCGCGTTGCCGCTGCGCATATGGTCCATAAACCGTCCGGGCGTCGCGACGATGATTTCGGTACCGCGTTTGAAGGCGGCGAGTTGCTGGCCGAAGCCGACGCCGCCGTACACCGCGGCTACGCGAACCGTCGTGTGGCGGGCGAGCGCGGTGAGATGCTCGGCGATTTGTTCTGCGAGTTCGCGGGTCGGAGCCAGGATCAATGCCTGGGTCTTTCCGCGTGGCTGATCCATGAGCCGATTGAGAATCGGAAGTCCGAAGGCGGCCGTTTTGCCACTGCCGGTCTGAGCGCTCGCGAGGACGTCGCGGCCTTCCAGCGCCGGCGGAATCGCAAGCTTCTGAATCGGGGTTGGTTCGGTGAAATGAAGGTCGCGCAGGGCGCGCAAAAGCTCAGGCTTCAAGCCGAGCTGTTCGAAATTTGAAATGATAAAGCGTCTTTCAGGTGTGCGCAATTCGATCGCTAACACCGAAAGATTCGCGCGGAGGGGGTCGAGGCAGTATTGCATGCCAAGGGGACGGTCGTCAAGCGCCTTTGCCGCAGTGACCCAATCCTGACCCTGGGATAATATACCCGGGTAGGGTATCGATTGAGCCCCCTCAAATCAAGCGGCATGAGCCACACAATCCGAAAGAAAGACAAGCTGCTCGCTCGCGTGCGACGCATTGTGGGGCAGATGGAGGCGGTCGTTCGGGCGCTCGAGGCCCAGGCAGACTGCGGCGAGGTCCTCCAGCGGATCGTTGCGGCGCGCGGCGCGATGAACGGCCTCATGTCCGAGGTGCTCGAGGACCACGTGCGCCAGCATGTGCTCGATCCGCGCTCGATCAAGGCCGCCGATCGCGAACGCTTCGCCGATGATCTGACGAGCCTCGTGCGTACCTATTTAAAGTGATGTCGCAGCAGGCGCTGCTTCTCGTATTCGCAGTAATCGCGGTCGGCGTGCTGCACACGCTCGTGCCCGATCACTGGGTTCCGATCACCCTGCTTGCGCGCACGCGTCATTGGACGCGCGCGCAAACTGCGCGCGCAGCTCTCGGTGCAGGGCTCGGGCATACGCTTTCGACGCTTGCGATTGGTGTTCTGGTGTGGGTCGCCGGCGTCGCGTTCGCGGCGCGCTTCGGTAATCTCGTCTCAGTTCTCTCGAGCGTGGCGTTGATTGCCTTCGGTGCTTGGATCGCGATCAGCTCGTGGCGCGAATTGCGTACTCATCCCGGCGACGACCATCGCGATCGCGAACACCATTCGGCCGGAGCGCGAACCTCGCTGATGCTGATCCTCGGATCGTCCCCGATGGTGGAGGGCATTCCGGCGTTCTTCGCGGCCGCGAAATTCGGCCCGGGACTCATCGCGCTGATGTCGCTGTGCTTCGCGGTGAGCACGATCGCGACGTACGTGGTCCTGTGCACGATCTCGCGCTCCGCGCTCGAACGCCTACACCTGGGACCGCTCGAACGCTACGGCGAGGTCCTCAGTGGGGCGGTGATCATGCTGGTGGGGATCGTCTTCATCCTGCCGAAGACCTAAGGGATGGCCTTAAATGCGGTGACCATTTCGGTTGCCTGGGCACTGGATCAATACCGGCAGGTCTTGCAGGCGGTGAACGCGCGCAAGGGCGCGGGCTTCACGCGTCTGCCGCAAGATCCGCCCGACGTCGTGCGCTACTTTCGCGCGATCGGCGTCGGACGGAATATCGACATTTACGCGTAGTCTGCGGCGCGCGTTGCGTCGCTCCCCGCGGCTGCGCTGCCCGCCGCGTTAAAGAGCGGCGTCGCAACGATCGATACGATCAAGTTGAGCAAGAGCGCATAGAACGGTCCATAGCCGACAAGCGTTCCGCCGAAGAGATGCAGCGGAAATGCGGCGGTGAAGTTCGTTTGAATGGCCATGTACGT
>PMUE01000290.1 GCA_003167055.1 Vulcanimicrobiota bacterium
ACCCCCGCCCAGCGCCAGTTCTCGACCGTCAAGCGAACCGCGGCGAAGGTCTCGGTGTTCGATTGCGGATCGACGTCGGGCTCTTGGCGGTAGCCGATAACGGGCTTCCCGTTGATTGTTCCGGCGCCGTACTGGCCGCGCGCCGACATCTCGACCACCTTCGAGAACTCCGGCGGCTCGATCGATTCCAAGACCTTGAACTTCTCATTGCGAATTGCGTTGGCGTCGGAGCTCGAAGGCGGCTCCATAGCGACGAGCGCAAGCAGGTTCATCACGTGATTTTGAATCATGTCGCGCAGCGTGCCGGCGTGGTCGTAATAGCCGCCACGCAGCTCTACGCCCAGCTGCTCGGCCGCGGTGATCTGCACCGACTGCACGTAATTGCGATTCCAGACCGGCTCAAAGATCGTATTGGCAAAACGCAGTGCCATGATGTCTTGCACGGGCTCTTTGCCTAAGTAGTGATCGATTCGATAGACTTCGTCCTCGTGGAACACGCTCTCGACCGCCGTCTGCAGGGCGCGCGCCGACTCGAGATCGGTGCCGAACGGCTTCTCGATGACGATGCGGCCCCAGCCTTCATGTTGCTGGTTGAGATCGGCTTCACGTAAGAATTCGATGATCGTCGGAAAGACCGAGGGCGGCGTCGAGAGGTAAAACAGGCGGTTCCCTCTGGTTCCGAGCTCCTTGTCGTTGTCCGCGAGGTGCTTGGACAACTCGCCGTAGGTTTTGTGATCGTCGAATTCGCCCGAGACGTAGCTCAGGCGCTTCGCGAAATCATCCCAGATTGCGCCTTGCGGCTTCTGATCCGCGGGCGCAAACTGCTCGAGTTGCTCCTTGCAATAGTCGCGGAAGCTGTCGTCGGTGTACTCCGCGCGCGAGACTCCGACGACGGCGAAGTCGTTTGGAAGCGTGCCGTGCAAACGCAGCGAGTACACCGCCGGCAGCAGCATGCGCTTGAACAGGTCGCCGCTTGCGCCGAAGAAGACGATGCTGCACGGATCGCTGATGCGTTCGGTATGTAAGCCCGCTCGCAGCGGATTTTCGGACTGACCGTCGACCGAGACGGTCGCAACTGCTTCAGGCATGCGTCTCGGTCTTGACGGCGTGACCGCCGAACTGATTGCGCAGCGCTGCGATGACCTTGGCGCTGAACGACTCTTGCTGACGCGAAACGAAGCGCGCCATCAGCGAGAGCGTGATGACGGGAGCCGGAACGTTTTGATCGATCGCTGCTTGAACCGTCCAGCGTCCTTCGCCCGTGTCGTCGACGTAGCCGCGAATGTCTTTGAGTCCCGGATCGGCTTTAAATGCGAGTACCGCAAGTTCGAGCAGCCACGAACGCACGACGCTGCCGTAGCACCAAACCGTCGCGACTTGTTCTAGATCGAAATCAAATGGCGAGGTTTCGAGGATCTCAAAGCCTTCGCCGTAGGCTTGCATCATGCCGTACTCGACGCCGTTGTGGACCATCTTCGAGAAATGCCCGGCACCGGCCCGACCCACGTGCGCGTAACCGTTAGGCGGCGCGAGCGTCTTGAAGATCGGCTCGCACGCCTTGACCGCAGCATCGTCACCGCCGACCATTAGCGAATAGCCTTCTTTGAGGCCCCAGATGCCGCCGCTCGTACCCGCGTCGACCAGCGACACGCCTTTGGTTTTACAGCGGTCGTACGCAGCCAGCCCGTCCTTCCAATTGGTGTTGCCTCCGTCGATGATGATATCGCCCTTGCCCAAGATGGCGCACAACTCGTCGATCGTGTCGTCAGATGGCTTGCCCGAGGGAACCATGATCCAGACGATCTTCGGCGAGCCGAGCTTGCTGCAGAGTTCCTTGAGCCCGGTCGATGCCGTTGCGCCGCCGGCCGCAGCTTGCGCTACCGCGTCCGCGCTGCGATCGTACACGACGACTTGGTGTCCGCCTTGGATCAAGCGCGTCGTCATATTTGCGCCCATCTTGCCCAGTCCAACCATCCCGATTTGCATGCAGTACTCCTTAGCGTGCGCGTGCTGAAAGTGCGTCGTCGACCGCGGCAACGAGCGCCTTGAGTGCGGAATCGATGTCGCCTTTGAGATGGACGCGAAAGCCGCGCCGCTTGCGGCTATCGAGTGATTGCCAGTCGCCGAGCGCCTGCGCAGCGAGCAGGGTGCGGAAGCCGACCTTCATGCCGGGAATCGGCGGATCGGCGGGCTCATCGCCGACGATCTGCAGCATCACGGCCGTGTCGGGGCCGCCTTTGTGCAGTTGTCCGGTCGAATGCAGGAAGCGCGGCCCGAAGCCCACGGTCGTCGCGACGTCACTTGCATTGCGAATCATCAAACGAAGTTTGTCCAGCGTTTCGATGTGCGCCGGATTGCGCGCGATGTACGCGCAGATCGCGACGTAATCGCTCGGCTTGAGCTGTTTGAAGACCGCGCCCAACGCGCCGGCGTTGCGGTTCGCGGCGGCAAAGTCTTTGCTGCCGGAGAGGTACGTGACATCGAAGGCGGTGCCTTCGACGTCGACCTTCGGCTCGTCGATCGAGCCGGTGGCTTCGAACTGCGCGAGCAGCTTTACGGTATTGTCTTTCGATTCTTGCACGTTGGGCTGATCGAACGCGTTGATCCCAAGGATGCTTCCGGCCGCAGCGGTCGCAATTTCCCACAGATAGAATTGCTCGCCGAGATCGTATTCGTCATTCATCGCAAGGCGAGTGACCGGATGTCCCGCGTCTTCTAGTGCCTGTAGCATCTCCTTCACGCCGGGCTTCGGATCGGGGAGATTCGACCCGACGTAGACGAAGACGCGATCGTTGCCGTAGTCGTGCGGGGTCCCGAGCGTCTCGCCCTCGATCGGCACGATACCCTTGCCGTGCTTGCCGGTCGATTCGGCGATGAGTTGTTCAGCCCACGCACCGAAGGCGGATACGTCGGGATGCGTCACGATCGTGAGTTTGTCGCGCCCGGCCACCGCCCAGCCGCCGATCGCCGCTCCGAAGCGCACGCCGGTCGCAATGCGCGGATCGACAGTCTTATCGTTCGCGTGCATCGCGCCGAGCGCGCGATCGAGAATGAGACGCACGTCGTAACCGGCGAGCGCTGCCGGCACCATACCGAAGAACGAGAGCGCGGAGTAGCGGCCGC
>PMUE01000245.1 GCA_003167055.1 Vulcanimicrobiota bacterium
GACGACGAGGATGCGTATCGCGTGGCCTTCAAGAGCGAGGGCGATCGCTATTTCGTCGTTTCATATCGCGACGATCCGACGTTCGTCATGATCGGCTCGGGTTGGGCGCTTCCCGGCGGCGTCGACCCGCTCGATGCGGTCGACGTTGCCAATCGGCTCAACGTGCGCAAGAAATTCGTGAAGACTGCGCTGTGGGAAGAGGAGAGCGACGTGCTCTTCACCGTCGAGCTGTGCGTCGGCACGACCACCGAAGTTCGGCCGCACTTCGGCCGCCTGCTCAACGTCCTACGCGATACCGCTTCGGAGTTCTTCGATCAACTCCGCGAAGACGATGCCCCACCGCCTTAGGTTGATTTGTTCAGGGTGGTGGGAAATGCGATTCGTCGGCGTAGGGGACGAACAGTGTGAACTCTTTCTGGAAGCGCAGGCGCACGGTCCCGGTCGGCCCGTTGCGGTGTTTGGCGATGATGAACTCGGTCACGTCCGGCTCGGGGCCCTCGGGGTTGTAGTAGCCGTCCCGGAACAAGAACGCCACCAAATCCGACTCTTGCTCGAGCGACCCTGAATCGCGCAAATCTGCCAGCATCGGGCGTTTGTCGCCGCGCGTCTCGACCGCGCGGTTGAGCTGGGCGAGCGCGATAATCGGAACACCGAGATCCTTTGCCGTCACTTTCATCGTCCGGCAGATCTCCGAAAGCTCTTCGTTGCGATTCATGTTCTTCTGCATCACGCCCGGACGCAAGAGCTGCAAGTAGTCCACGAACACCGCGCCGAGACCGCTGGTCGACTTCAAGCGGCGGCAGCGGCTGCGCACTTCGGTTACCGAAAGGCCGCCGGTATCGTCGAGGTAGATCGGCAGTTCGTTGAGCGCACCCATCGCGCGTGAAATTTCTTCCCACTGGTGGTTCTTGATGTGGCCGCGCCGGAGGTCGTGCATCGAGAGCTGCGCTTCGGAGCAGATCAGGCGCTGTATCAACTCGTTGTTCGACATTTCGAGCGAGAAGAACGCGACCGGCTCTTTGGACTCTCGCGCCGCGGCGACGGCCATGTTCAGCGCAAACGACGTCTTGCCCATGCCGGGTCGCGCTGCGACGATGACAAAGTTTCCCGGCTGGAAGCCGGTCGTCATGTTATCGATGTCGCGGAATCCGGAGGTCACGCCCGTGCGATCGCCGCGCGCATGGAACAGACGGTCGATATGCTCGAAGGCGTCCTTCATCAGGCTGTTGACGGCGACGAAATCACCGTGCATCGACCGCTCGCCGATCGAATACACCATCTGCTCGGATTGATCGAGCGCGGCGTCGACGTCTTCTTCGGCCTCATAGCCGAGCTGGGTGATCTGCGTGCCGGCGTGAATGAGCGAACGCAGGGTCGCCTTCTCGCGCACGATCTTGGCGTAGTACGTCGCCGATGCCGCGGTCTGCACGGTGTCCATCAGCGAGCTCAGATACGAAAGGCCGCCGACTTTATCAAGTTGATCGCGATTGCGTAACGCTTCGGCGACCGTGATCTTGTCGAGCGGTTCGCCGCGATAGAACAATTCGTAGAGCGCGGCGAAGATCGTCTCGTGCACGTGCGCGTAAAAATCTGACGAGCGCACGATCTCACCGACCACGCCCATGATCTCGCGATCGACGAGGACCGAACCGATCAGCGCCATCTCGGCTTCGAGATTGTGCGGGGGTATGCGGTCGATCGGACCGCTATGCAGATGCGAGACGCTCACGTGCGGGTCTTGCGACGCGTGCTCTGTGAGCGACCTTGCGAACGACGGGTGGATAACTTGTGGACGCGCAGTTCGCGCAACGCCTGATCGACGGTTGCGACCGGCAGCACCTGGACACCCGAGAGCGCGACGTCGACCTCGCGAGCGTTTTCCTTCGGCAAGAGCATGGCGCGCATGCCTGCTTGCCGCGCTGCGTAGAGTTTCTCCACCACGCCTCCTACTGCGCGAATCTTGCCCTGAATCGAGAGCTCACCCGTAATTGCCACGTCCTGCGGCAACGGCGTCTTGGTCGTGGCCGAGTAGAGCGCAAGAAAGATCGCCAGACCTGCCGAGGGCCCGTCGATGTTGCCGCCGCCGACGATGTTGATGTGCAAGTCAAAATCGGAGACGTCGACGCCGGCCTGCGCGCGCAACACGCTGGTCGCGTTAAAGACCGAATCTTTGGCCATCGAGCCGGCCGTATCGTTGAAGCGAATCGTGCCCTTCCCGGGCTGCGCCGCCGGAAACGCCATGGCTTCGATCTCGATGATGCTGCCGAGATAGTTGTGCACGCCCAAACCGAACGTTTTACCGATCTCGCGCGTCGCACGGGCGCGCACCAGCGTGTGCGGAACGAGGCGGCTGGTCTGCACCACTACGCGCACGTCATCTTCGGTCAGCGTCACCGGCGCATTGCTGCGTTTGGGATCGACACGGTAGAGCGCTTGGCTATAGGCGTCGGCGACGATCTGTACGGCCTTACGGCCCTCGATCGTGTACGACGCGATCAGTTGCGGGACGCCGCGCACGGCCTTCGCGCCAAGCCGCTTGATCGCGCCTTGGACGATCGATACGACCTGATGCTGGGTCAGCGGCGAAAAGAAAATCTCCGACGCGCGCGAGCGAATCGCCGGGTCGATTTCGTCGGGATCACGCGTAGTTGCGCCGATCAGAATAAAGTCCGCGGGCGCGCCCTCTTTGAAAAGCCGCTTGATATAAGCGGGGACATTGGGCGCGCTCTCGTCGTAGTACGACGATTCAAAGGTGACGCGTTTGTCCTCGAGGACTTTGAGTAGGCGCGTCTGCAAGAGCGGGTCGAGCTCGCCGATCTCGTCGATGAAGAGCACGCCGCCATGCGCGCGCGTGACCAGGCCCAGCTTTGGCTCGGGAATACCGGCTTCGGCGAACTCGCGCCGGCTGCCCTGATAGATCGGATCGTGCACGCTGCCGAGCAGCGGATTGGTCGTCTCGCGCGGATCCCAGCGTAGCGTCGTGCCGCTGGTTTCGACGAACGGCGCGTCCTTGGCAAACGGCGTGTAGGCGCGGGACTTCGCGAGTTCAAGCACGAGCCGCGCAGCGGTCGTCTTGCCGACGCCCGGCGGTCCATAGAGAATCACGTGTTGCGGATACGGCGAGCTGATCTTGGCGACTAGCGCTTTGATCGCGCCCTCCTGGCCGACAATCTCGGGCAACCGTTGCGGACGCAACTGCTGCAACGCCGAGGCAGCCAGATTGCGCTGCGAGAGCGCTTCGAGCTCTTCGAGCTTGGCCTGCGTCGCGGGTGTTTCCGGGCCCGTATCTTCGCGCAGCGCTTCCAGTTTGAGATCGTTGAGATACTCCTGGTGGCGCGCGTTCATCTTCTCGGAGACTTTGCGATCGATGGCGTCACCGACGCTCTTGTGCGCCAGCAAATCGGCCATCGCTTCTTCGATCTCCGCGATGGTTCTGCGCTGCTGCGCGCGTGTCGACGTGCGCTCGATCGTCGGATCTTCGAAGACCAGCCGCGCGAGCGCGCACAAACGGTCGGGAAGATTCTGCGATCGCATCATCTTCAGGGCGCTCACTTTGCCGGCGCGGAGCACGAGCTTTTCCTGCCCGATCGCCCCCGCCAGCATTTCGTAGAGGGCCGAGACGTAACGGTTTAGCTCGTCCTCGACGCCGTATTTGCGGCGCAGGCGCGAAGCGTATTCACCGTTCGTCGCGGCCATTGATAAGCGGCCTACGAAGAAACGACGTTGATCGTCGCTTTGGCAACCACGTTGCGATGGAGCTTTATCTCTACGGGATAGGTGCCGAGCGCTTTGATCTGACTTTTGATCTCGATCTTGTGCTTATCGACGTCAACCGCAAGCGTGCTTGCGATCGCATTGGCGACGTCGGCGTTGGTCACCGCGCCGAAAAGTTTGCCGTTGCCGCCGGCCTTCGCCTTGACGGCGAGCTGCGTGCTTTCGATTTTCGTTGCAAGCTCTTTGGCATCCGCGAGCGTTTGCGCCTCGCGTTTCTCTACTGCACGCTTTTGATCGGCGTGCAGGGCGAGGGCGCCCTTATTCGCCTCAGACACCAAGTTGCGCGGCAACAAAAAGTTACGCGCGTAACCCTCGGCGACGTCGACGACATCGCCCTTCTTCCCGAGCGCTTTCACGTCGCTCAGAAGAATGACTTTCATGTAGTAAAACCCCGGTTATTCGGAAACGTAAGGAAGGAATGCAATAATACGCGCGCGCTTAACCGCGGTCGTCAGCAACCGTTGGTGCTTGGCGCAGTTGCCCGAGATGCGTCGCGGAACGATCTTGCCGCGCTCCGACACATACTTCTTGAGGCGATTGACATCGCGATAGCTGATGTCGAGCGCCTTGTCGGCGCAGAAATTACACGATTTGCGCTTGGGGCGGCGATCTTTCACCGCGCGCTTCGTCTTGGTAGGCACGTTCGTTGTCCTTTCGACTAGGTGGTTGAAACGGGCCTTAGAGGCCGCGTTCTAGCCAAGTGACCCGGCAAACCCGGGGCACTACCGGCCGCCATGAGCGGTGACCGGACGGCACATCTTACCATGCCGGCCCAACTCGTCAAAGCGCCTATTTATGCGAACGTGTGTTCGGTACTTGCGGCGGTGTTCCTGCAGACGTTCCAGCGGACCAGCGGTAGCGTGACCAAAGGATGTTCTTGCCGTGGGCGCTCTGCTTCGTCATCGACGCAGGGGCGGTCGCGCGGCGCGCGCCGCCGATCCCGGGCATCGGGTCAATCCCGTGGATGGCGAGGTCGCCCGCTTCCATGTGGTCCTCGGTCGCGCGCAACGGGACGACCAGGCTGATCGCTTTGAGGATCACGAACGTGCCGATGATATTGACCACGATGATGAACGCTGCGGCTTCGAGCTGGTGCACGAACTGTATCGGATTGCCGTACCACCAGCCGGTGACGAACACGTCGGAGCCGTTCTTGCCGGCGGCGGGATTGGCGACATACTCGAGCATCTTTGGATCGGCGGCGATGCCGGCCATCAGCCCGCCGATGAGTCCGGCAACGCCATGCGTGTGCAGCACCGAGAACGTGTCGTCGACTTTCTTGAGCACGGACCAACCGCTGAGATAATTGAGTGTCAGCCACGGAATGATCGTCACCGCGCCAACCACGATCGCGCCGTAGCCGTTCACGAAACCAGCGCACGGCGTAATCGCCACGAGCCCGGCGATCATACCGTTGATCATCGAAACGGCATTGGGCTTGCCGGTCTTGAGCATATCGGCGACGAGCCACACCAGCAGTGCGGTGGCGGTTGCGAGATTGGTGTTGAGCACGGCCGCACCGGCGTCGGCGTTGGCAAAATATGGATCGCCGCCGTTGAAGCCGTTCCAGCCCAACCACAAGATGCCGGCACCGGCGAAGGCCATGATCAAGTTGTTCGGTTCGAAGTCGCGTTGATCGGCGAGCAGCCGCGGACCGACAACCGACGCCGCAACGAATCCCGAAACACCCGCCGCCAAGTGAATGACATAGCCGCCGGAATAATCAACCGCGCCCAACTGCGCGAGCCACCCTCCGCCCCACAAAGCGAATGCGCCGATCGAGTACACGATGACGCTCCAGATCGGAACGAAGAGCATCCACGCCTTGAAGTTCATGCGGCCAAACAGCGACCCGGCGATGAGAATCGGCGTTATCGCCGCGAAGACGAATTGAAAATAGATCATCGCCGAACCCGAGAAATGCAGATCCGGCATCGTGCTGGCTGCGAGCGGCACGACGGATTGTCCGATCTCGTACATCGGCGAAAGCGCCGGTCCCGGAACGCCGATGAACGCGGCGAGAATGCCCGGCCCCAGTTTGGCCGGGTGACCGAAGCTCATGTTGTAGCCGATGAGCGTCCAGGTCAGCAAGACGACCGCGAACGCGTAAAAAACCATGACCGCCGAATTGAGCGCCCATTTCTTCTTCACGAGTCCGGCGTACAGAATGGCCAGACCCGGGATACTCTGCATCCCAACGAACGTCGCCGCGGTGAGTTGCCACGACGTGTCACCCGCGCTTAGCCATTTGGGGGCTTCGAGATACGGGTTTACATCAGCCAATACAAACATGGGCAGCAGTTAGATAAAACTGCTGCCTGGGGCTTTAGCCAAGTGGAGAACCTAGAGGAGCCGCTTTAGGCCAAACGATGGACTAGAACTGATTCCAAAGATACTGATTATAGACTTCGTGGTGGAATTGAACTTCCGGCGCCTTCACGAACGTGCCGAGCGCACGCGGGCAGCGGTCGGCCGCGGCCTGCTTGAGGTCGGCGTAGCGTCCCTTGACGTCGTCGCCGAGCAGTGCGCTTACCCACTTCGAGTCGCGAAACGCCGCGAGCGCGTCGTAGATATTGTCCGGAAGGAAGCCCTTGGTTCCGCGCACGTTGGGTGCGGTCTCGCCTTCGAGACCGGTCTTGAAGACCGAGAGCATCACCAAGTACGGATTCGCGTCGGGCGCTACCGAGCGCACCTCGACGCGCACGCTGCGCTCGTTGCCGATCGGAAAACGGATCATCGAACCGCGATCGACTGCCGAGGCCATGATTTGATTGGGCGCTTCGAAGTGCGGATCGAGCCGGCGATACGCGTTCACCGATGAGTTGAGCATCAAGCAGATGTCCTTGCCGGCGCTGAGAATGCGATCGGTAAACTGGTTGGCGAGGGGGCTCAGATTCTCTTGGCCCTTGGGATCCCAGAAAAGATTCTTGCCGTCCTTGCTACTCACCGAGACGTTGGTATGCATGCCGTTGCCGTTCACGCCGACGACCGGCTTGGGCAAGAAGCAGGCGGTCATGTCCATGCTGGTCGCGACCTGGCGGCAAATCAATTTGTACATCGCGATGCGGTCCGCCGCCGCAACGACGTCGCCGTAGTTATAGTTGATCTCGAACTGCGACGGCGCGACTTCGGGATGGTCCTTCTCATTCTCGAAGCCCATCGCGCGCTGCACTTCGGCAACGGTATCGATGAACGTGCGCAGCGGATCGCCCGGCAGTGAATGGTAGTATCCGCCCGTATTGACGTATTCGAACTCGCCGGTCTGATAGAAGCGCTGTTCCGCGTCGACACCGCCGAAGAGAAAGCCCTCGATCTCGTTGGCCGCGTTGAGCGTATAGCCGTTCTTGGCGAACTGGTCGTTGGCAAATTGCTTGAGTACGCCGCGAATATCGGCGTTAAACGGCGAACCGTCGCGATTGAGCACGTCGCCGAACACCAGCACCTTGCCCGCGCCGAAGACGTCGGCTGGGGCCCAATAGAACGAAGCCCAATCGCAGTTGAGGCGCAGATCGCTTTCGCGCTGCGCGGTGAACCCGCGAATCGAGGAGCCGTCGAACGTCAGGTTGTCATGGGACTTGAGCAAGAACTTCTTGTCGTAGTCGAGCATGTGCAGCCGGCCTTCGAGATCGGAGAAGAGCACGGTCACGGCTTTGATCCGCTTCTCTTTTTCGAGGTAGCTCAACCGCTCTTGCGCGATCCGTTCGATCGGCACGCGGTCCTTCCGTAGTTGCTTTGCGCCAAGGTTGAGTTCTTCGAGCTCGGTATAGGACAACTCGAGGAAATCGCGCATCTCGGGCATCTCTCGTATCTCCTTGGGTCTTGAGCCGGACAGTTGGACGACGGTTTAACGCAAAAAGCGAGCGACCTCCCAGGACCGCTAAGTCCGTCCGCGCCGCCGGTCGATATCACCTTGAGTGGAGTCCGTCATCGCTAAACGCCCTGCGCTCGAGTTCATCCTCGCGCCGAGCACCGCCGCCGACTTCTTCGAGCGGCACTTCGAAAAGCTACCCTTGCACGTCGAGCGCAACGACCCGGCCTACTTTGCCGGCGTCTACAGCGTCGCCGACGTTGAGGACTCGCTCGTCGTGGGTGCCCGCGAGCCGGAGAACTTCGCCCTGGTCAAGGCGGGCAGCCCGGAGGTCGCCGAGGATGACTTCACCTACGAGCGCCCAAGCGTGCGCTGGCGGCTCACCGGCAAGGGGCCGCGCCGCTGGATCGACGCGCGCAAGGTTGTCAACTATTTCGCCGACGGCTACACGCTGATCATCAAGGACGCTGCGCTCTTCAGCGCAGACCTGCAACGCTTCTGCAACCACCTGCAGCGCGATCTCATGGCCTTCGCGCAACCGAACGTATATATCACGCCGCCGGCCGCGCAAGGCTTCCAGGTTCACCACGACACGCACGACACGCTCACCGCGCAGATCGCCGGCGAAAAGACCTGGCGCATCTACGAGCCGATTATCGCGCTTCCGCTCGAGTCGCAGCCCTTCCACAGCGGCACCAAGGTCGAGGGGCTCAAGCTGCTCGACGAAGTGCGGTTGTTGCCCGGCGACACGCTGTACATTCCGCGCGGCTTCCCGCACGAAGCGAAGACCTCCGCGTCGATGTCGCTGCATTGCACTTTTGCACTCGCGCCGGTACGCATCACCGACGTGATGGATCTGGCACTGCGCATCGCGGGCGATCAGGACGTCGAGTTGCGTCACGCGCTGCCGCCGGCGGTGCTCGCGCAGGAGGATCTCGCGACACGTCTAGGCGAGTTCTTCGAATCGCGCCTCGCGCAAACGTTCGAAACGCCGCGCATGCAAGTCGCGGTCGACATCGCGCTCAACGAGCTCTTCCGGCTCACGCGCCCGAATGCGAACGGCGCGTTCGAGCAAGCACTTGAGGCGCTCGACGTCAAGCCGTCGACACGCGTACGCATCGATGAGACCGTTCCCTACATGGTGCGTCAGCGCGGCGATGGGATCGAGCTGCTCATCGCGGGCAAGGTCGTGGCCTTTCCACCACTGTGTCGAACCGCATTCGAGCGCCTGCAACAGGGTCCGTCCACGGTGGCCGAAATGGACCCGGCGCTCGCGCCCGAGCACAGCACGCTGCTCATCAGATTACTCGTGCTCGAAGGCCTAGTTATTATCGGCTGACGGTCTCAGCAAACATTTCGCGTAGTTTGTATTTTTGAATCTTGCCGGTGACGGTCATCGGGAACTCGTCGGTCAGGTGTACGTAGCGGGGGATCTTGTAATGGGCGAGTTTGCCCTGGCAGAATTCGCGCAGCTGCTCGGCCGTCAGCGGCCGGGCGCCGGGGCGGAGCCTGATCCAGGCCATCAGCTCCTCGCCGTACTTCGCGTCGGGGACGCCGATCACCTGGGCGTCGAGGATGTCGGGGTGGGTGTAGAGGAACTCCTCCACTTCGCGCGGATAGACGTTCTCACCGCCGCGGATCACCATGTCCT
>PMUE01000227.1 GCA_003167055.1 Vulcanimicrobiota bacterium
GTCGCCGGTGATCATCACCGTGCGAATGCCCATCGCGCGCAGACGATAGAACCGCGCGCGCATGTTCGGTTTGAGAATGTCTTTGAGATGAATGACGCCGAGAATCTGCGCGTTACGCGCGACCAACAACGGCGTACCGCCCGATCGCGCAATGCGCTCGACTTGTTGCGCCAGCCCTTCGACCGGTTTTCCGCCCTGATCGCGGACCCATGCGGTGACCGAGTCGGGCGCGCCCTTGCGCAGTTTCGTGCCGTCAGGCAAATCGAGACCGCTCATCCGTGTGTAGGCACTGAACGGCACGAACGTCGCACCGGCCGGCTCGGCGTCGGTGATGCCGTCGCTTTGCGCGAGCGTCACGATGGAACGGCCTTCGGGAGTTTCGTCCGGCAGCGAGGTCAGATACGCAACGCGCATCGCCTCCTTGGGCGGCACTCCGTCGACGCTGATCACTTCCGTCGCCTGACGGTTGCCCAGCGTGATCGTTCCGGTCTTATCCAACAGCAACGTGTCGACGTCACCGGCAGCTTCCACCGCACGGCCGCTCATCGCGAGCACGTTGCGCTGCATGACGCGGTCCATCCCGGCGATGCCGATGGCCGAGAGCAATCCGCCGATCGTGGTCGGAATGAGACAGACGAGCAGCGCGATCAGCACGGTAACCGATTGGTGCTGTCCGGCGTAGAGTGAAAACGGCGAGAGCGTCGCGACCGCGATCAAGAAGATGATCGTCAAACCGGCGAGCAAGATCGAGAGGGCGATCTCGTTCGGCGTCTTCTGACGCGATGCGCCTTCAACTAAACTGATCATGCGGTCGAGGAACGTCTCGCCGGGGTTGGCGGTGATGCGAATGTCGATTTGATCCGAGATCACGCGCGTGCCGCCGGTGACCGAACTGCGATCGCCACCGCCCTCGCGAACCACCGGCGCCGACTCACCGGTAATCGCCGATTCGTCGACCATAGCCGCGCCGTGAATCACGTCGCCATCGCCGGGAATGAGCTCGCCCGCCGCAACGCGTACGACGTCGCCCCTGCGCAGATTGCTCGACGGCACGGATTCGATGCCGTCGCCGACGACCAGGTTCGCAAGCGTCTCCGTCTTGGTGCGGCGCAGCGCGTCGGCTTGCGCTTTACCGCGCCCCTCGGCTACGGCCTCGGCGAAGTTCGCGAAGAGCACCGTGAACCAAAGCCAGATCGAGATCGCGAAATCGAACCCGGCAGGCCCATGACGAAGCAGATCGCGCACGAAGAAGATCAGCGTGACCAGCGCGCCGACTTCGCAAACGAACATCACCGGATTGCGATATTGCCAGCTCGGATTGAGCTTTGCGAACGACTCGACGATCGCACGACCCAAGATCTCGCGATCGAAGAGGGAGCGTGCTTTCGGACGACGCTCTATCCGCCGTTGCGAGATCATCTAAAACGTCTTTCCTTGTAGCAAGAGTAGGTGTTCGACGATCGGTCCAAGCGCGTCGGCTGGGAAGAACGTCAAAGCACCGACGATCAGAATCGTTCCGATCAGGAGCGCGACGAAGATCGGGGAGTAGGTCGTAAACGTGCCGGCCGATTCGGCGACAGCCTTCTTACCGGCGAGGATACCGGCCAGCGCGAGCAGTGGGATGATCTCAGCGTAACGCGAGAACAGCATGTCCACGCCCATCGTGAGGTTGTAGAAGAGATTGGGCCCCAACCCCGCAAACGCGCTACCGTTATTGCCGTTGGCGGATGAGAATGCATACAGGATCTCGGAAAAGCCGTGCGGCCCGGCATTCGTCAGCGTCGCAAGGCCAACCGGCGTCATCGCCGCGACCGCCGTCGGCACCAACACCAAGACGGGCGTCACAATGATGAAGAGAATGGCAAGCTGCACCTCTTTGCGCTCGATTTTCTTGCCGAGATATTCCGGGGTTCGTCCGACCATGAGGCCGGCGATGAACACGGTGAGAACCACAAACACGAGCTTGCCGTAAATGCCGCTGCCGACGCCGCCGAAGATGATTTCGCCGAGTTGCATGTTCAGCATTGGAATCAACCCGCCGAGCGCGGTGAACGAATCGTGCATCGCGTTGACCGCACCGCACGAGGTTGCCGTCGTCGCGACCGCCCAAAGCGCCGAAGCCGCGACACCGAAGCGGACCTCTTTACCCTCCATGTTTCCACCCAGCACGCCCAGCTGGTGGATGAGCGGATTGCCGGCGGCCTCGGCCCAGTACGCAACACATAGGCCGCCAAAAAACATGATCGACATCGCGATGAACAGCGCCCAGCCTTGCCGCTGGTCCTTGACCATCCATCCGAACGTGTAGGTCAGCGCCGCGGCAATGACGAGCAACAGCCACATCTCGAAGAGGTCGCTTAACGGCGTCGGATTTTCGTTTGGTGACGCGGAGTTTTGGCCGATGAAGCCGCCGCCGTTGGTCCCAAGTTCTTTGATGGCTTCTTGCGATGCCATTGGGCCGCCGGTGATCTGCTGCTTGAAACCCTCGAGCGACGTCACGCTTTGATAGGCGTGGAAGTTTTGGGGAAGCCCCAGATAGACGAGGGCGAGGCCACCGACGATCGAGATCGGCAGCAGCACGTAGAGACACGAGCGAGTGAGATCAGCCCAAAAGTTCCCGAGCGTTTTGAGATTGGTGCGCGCGAGGCCGCGGATGAACGCGATCGCGACGGCGATACCAAGTCCCGCCGAGACGAAGTTGTGCCAAGCGAGGCCCATCATCTGCGAAAGGTAGCTCAGCGAGTTCTCGCCCGAGTAGAACTGCCAGTTGGTGTT
>PMUE01000102.1 GCA_003167055.1 Vulcanimicrobiota bacterium
GCTCGTATGATAAACGAGGTCCGCGATCGTGTCCGAGCCGTACACCGCCGCCGGTAGTTCCGGAATCCATTTTGTGATGGGATCCGCCAGCGTCAGCTTCCCCTCTTGTATCAAGAGACCGATGGCAAATGCCGTGAACGCCTTGGAATCCGAAGCGATGTAAAAGATCGTACGGGGTGTGTTGGGGACGCGAAAGCTGAGGTCCGCAAAGCCGGCGGCGCCTTCGAACGTGACTTTTTGGTCTTGCGTAACGGACAGCGCGCAACCGGGTGCGTTATCGCCGACTGCACGCTCGAGTAGCCGCTGCAGCTGCGCGTCCGATGGCGAAGCGCCCGTCGTAGTGATTGCAAGCGCGAGGCCAAACAAGAGCGAGCGAGCTTGGACGTTCATGGTTTTCACGGCGCCAGCGCATCGGCCGGATCAGCCAGCCCGCGTTTGATCTCGTCAACGAGCTCCGGGTCCTTCGCATTCGGCTGCGCGGCGGTGAGCGCCACCACGTACGCGCGCATCAGTGCATCGGCGGCCGTGGTAGCGATATCGGCAGCGATGCCCGTACCTTCCCAATTGGTTTTCGTGATTGGACTGTACGCGCGCCCGTTCGGCATGAAGATCGCAAATGCGTTGCCGAGCGAAACGAACGCGCCGGGATTTGCGCCGCCGCCGGTTGTTTCACCAACGATGGTCACGCGCTTGAGGTTGTGCAGGTCGTAGGTGAACTGTTCGGCGCATGAAAATGTGCGGCTACTCGTAAGTAGATAGATCGGCTTGTCGAGATACCGTGGCCCCGGGACCGTTGCATCGGTGTACTGTTGGGTTTCCGTGACGACGCCGGTTTTTGGATCGCGCAACATGAGCGACGTTATCTGCTGCGGTTGGTCGAAGAAATATGCCTCGAGCGTTTGCGCGGCGCGCGGGCTGCCGCCGCCGTTCTTGCGCAGGTCGATGATCAGCGCATCCGTGTGCGAGACAAAGGTCATCGCAGCGTCGATCACCTGGCCAACCTCTTCGTCATCAGAGAACTCGCGAAAATCGATGTATCCGATATTTCCGCGCAGGCGACGAACGGTGAGAAACCCGGAGTTGATCAGCTGATCGTATTGGTGCATCTGCGCCGCATTTGGCTGTGATGCATCGCCGAATTGGCTTGGGTCGAACGGGTACTCAATGTGCACGTGCTTGTCGTGGGTCACGGCGAACAGGTCCGCCGTCATGGCCTTGGCCAGTGCTTCGGGGTCGGCGATCTTTCGATAGGCCGGCGCCTTGTCTTTGAGGACGACGACGGCCTTGGCCGCGACGTCGGGGAAGATGTACGTACCAAACGCCGCCTCGGCGCGGGCTACGACGGAGTCCACCTGCGCCGGCGTAAGGGCAACGGCGGCTGCGAGAATGAGTGCGTGAAACATTGCTTCTGATTATACGGCAGCACTCGGGCAAGTTCACACCGATTTCTGAGGGAATTTAGCGGCTTGAGCGAAGGTAACTGCGGTGATCGACCCGATTGACCGCGATATCCTCAGAGCGCTCGAGCAGGACGCGCGCCTCTCCTTCAAGGCGCTGGCTGAGCGCGTCGGCCTGAGTGCAAACGCCGTTGCCGAACGCGTGCGCAAGCTTCAGGACCAAGGCGTGATTGCAAGCTTTAAAGCCGAGGTTGATCCCAGTGCATTCGGGTTAGGCTTGCGCGCCCTCATCGAGGTAAAGCTTGAAGGCTCGACCACGGCGGCACGCTTCGAGGCGCTCGCCGCTCGGACGCCCGGCGTTGTGCGCGCCTTGACGACGACCGGCAAATACGACCTGCTTCTGGAAGTTATCGCGCGCGATCAGGCCGATCTTCAACGCATCATCGAGGAACTGCGTGCAGGCGGACTGACGCGCGATACCTATAGTCGCGTGATCGCGAGCGACCGCCGCTTTCCGCTCACGCGCTCCCCTTAGGTGGTAGGAAGCGGGCGCGGCCGTCTGCTATCATCCAGCATTAGCTCATGAAAAGCCAAGAACTCCGCCAGGCATGGATCGACTTCTTCGTCGCCAAGCAGCACAAGCTGATGCCCTCCGCGAGTCTCATTCCCGACGCATTGAGCACGACGCTCTTCACGATCGCCGGGATGGAGCAGTTCGTGCCGGTCTTTCTTGGTGACGAACCGGCACCCGCGCCGCGCGCCGTCACCGTCCAGCGCTGCCTGCGCGTTGCCGGCGCCAAGAGCGACATCGAGAACGTCGGCCGGACGGGGCGCCACGGAACGTTCTTCCAGATGCTGGGGAACTTCTCGTTCGGCGACTACTACAAGCGCGAGGCGATCGGCTTCGCGTGGGAGTTTGTCACGCGCCGGCTCAAGCTGGATCCAGCGCGGCTCTGGATCACGGTGTTCCAGGACGATGACGAAGCGGCCCGGATCTGGGCGCAGGATATCGGCGTCGACCCGGCGCGCATAACGCGCATGGGCGCAGAGGACAACTTCTGGGCCATGGGCGACACCGGCCCCTGCGGTCCCTGCGCGGAGATCTTCTACGATACGGGGCCCGAGCACGCGCTGGGACCGGACGATACGGGGCCCAATTTTGGCAATCGGTACGTCGAGATTTGGAATTTGGTCTT
>PMUE01000136.1 GCA_003167055.1 Vulcanimicrobiota bacterium
CTGTGCCCAATCTTCAGCCGAGATGCCGGTGAAACGCATCCCGTACCGCCAAACCGATTTGCCCTGGTGCGAAACGGTATCTTGCCAAACGGCTTTTGCGCGCATCCGAATAACGCGCGTTTCGATTGTCGCACGGATCTCGAACTCGTCGCGGCCGACCGGTTCTTGTGTTAGGACGCACAAACCGCCCCCGCTTATATCTAAACCGATCGCGGGTTTCTGCGTGAGTCCGCCGTCTACAGAGACCGTCGCCCGATACGGCTTCCGTTTTCGGGGATACTTGCGGCGGTTGGCATCCTTACCCGTGAACCAGCCGAGAAGGTCGCTGAACACTGCCCCGGCCCTATTTGCTACCGCCCTCTGGCATTCATGCCGGCCAAGGACGTCGCAACGAACGCGGCCACCTCGCTTGGGACCGTCCCTCGGCCGAATCCGGCGTCGTAGCCAAGCTCGCTAGCCATCAGGTTGGTCACGCGCGGGCCACCGCAGATCAGGACGACACGATCGCGCAACCCTTCGGCTTCGAGCAATTCCACCAAGGCGGTAAAATTCTTAATGTCACTGCCTTTTTGCGTGACGACCTGCGACGCGAGCAATGCATCTACCGCGTGCTCTTTGGCGAATCGCACGAAGTCTTCGGCCGCGACCTGGCTCCCAAGATTGAAGGTCTCGAACATCTGGTACCGTTCCAGACCGTAGTTGCCTTTAAAGCCCTTCATGTTCAAAATCGCGTCGATCCCGACGGTGTGCGCGTCGGTGCCGATGCACGCACCGGCGATGCGAATCTTGCGGCCGAGGTGCTCGCGCACATAGGCGTCGATCTCTTCCATCGACATGGCGTGCGTCTTGACCGACGGTGCCTTCACCGCATCGACATCGATTGTCTGCGGCGTACTCGCATAGACCACGAAGGTGGAGAAGCCGCGCGCGATCGGCCGTCCTTCGACCACTTGTACGTCGGTGAAACCCATCTTTGCTACCAGCTGCCGCGCCGCTTCGTCGGCGGCCTCGCTCCAATCGAGCGGAAGCGCGAACGACAGCTGGACTTTGCCGTCGTTCATCGTGTCGCCGTACGGCTTAACGGGCCGGGACATACGCGTCACCCTGTTGTCTAAGGGCGGACTCGAACGGATTCCAATAGTCATCCGCCCGCGCGAAGACGCCGTCGAAGCCGCGGCCTCCGTCGGGCGCTCGCGAGACGTCGGCAAAGACAGCGGCTTCGATCGCGTGCATCAGCCCGAGATCGGCCACGCGTTCGAGTAGCGCCGAACAGTCGGCGAGCACGGCCTGAGCGCGCCGCTCGATGACGCCGTTGGGCTTCGCGACGATCTCATCGCCAAAGTGGCGCGCGGTGTTCATCACGTAGCGGGCGTTTTCGAGCGCGAGCGCGCGATCGGCGAGGAAGGGCGTATGAATCGCCTCGGTAAGCATGCCGCACAGGTGAATCGTCTGATGCGTCATCACCGAGGTTAGGTTGAACATCGCGTCGATGAGGTGGCCCTTGAAGATGTCGCCGGTCATGTGTTTGGTCGGCGGCATGTATTTCAATGGCGCGTTCGGGAAGATTTGGCGCGCCAGCTGCGCCTGCGCGACTTGGTACAGAAAGCCGTCTTCGAGATCCGGGTTGATTTCGTACGCGTCGCCCAGGCCAATTTGCCGGTCGGGCATCCCGGCGCTATGCGCAAATTCTTCATTGATGAACTGCGAGGCCAGTACCGCCGGCGCTTGCTCGACCGCATCCGCCGTGGTCAAGTAGTTGTCCTCGCCGGTGTTGATGATGATGCCCGAGTACGCGTTGAGCATGCGGCTGAAGTGCTGATCGACGAAGGTGCGCTTCATGTTGATGTCGCGGAAGAGGATGCCGTACATCGAATCGTTGAGCAGCATATCGAGCCGCTCGATTGCCGCCATGGTAGCAATCTCCGGCATGCACAGACCGCTCGCGTAATTGGTGAGCATGACGTAGCGCCCGAGTCGTTCGGAAACCTCGTCCAGCGCGCTACGCATGATGCGAAAGTTTTCTTGCGTTGCATACGTGCCGCCGAAGCCTTCGGTGGTCGGGCCGTACGGCACGAAATCCAGCAGCGATTGCCCGGTCGAACGGATGACCGCGATGATCTGCGCGCCCGCTTCGGCCGCAGCGACGGCGGCCGTGCGGTCTTCATAGATATTGCCGCTCGCCACGATCACATAGAGCAGCGGCGGCGGCAACTGCGGCAGCTCGGCCAGACGCTGCTCGCGCTCGGCACGGTGGGCGCGAACGCGCGCGAGCGCTGCTTCGACGAACGGGCGCAGCGCGCCGCGCGCCGCCTCATCGGGCGTTTGTGCAAACTGCGAGAGCGTCAGCGTGCCGGCAGCAATTGCCTCACCGAGCGCGAGCGGGTCCAGACCCGTCTCCGCGAGCGCCCTTCCAAAGGAAAGCGCGACACCGTGCGCCCGATGCTCCGGCGTCAAGCTATCGATGATGAGGTTGGGTACCGGAACCTCGTTGGTACCGACGCCGTCGACGCCAAGCAACCGCAAGGCCGAACGCTCTACCGCGACCGTCGAATGCGCCGCGATGAAATCGCTCACCGGCGCGGTGATAGCCGCCGCCAATGCGCGGCAACGTTCGACGAGGGTGCGGTCGATGCGCAGTTCCATGTGGCTTACTTATCGCGCAGGTAGGCAGCGATCCCCTCACGCCACGACGGCAGCGTACATCCGAGCGCACGCAGACGCGCGCTCGCAAGTGCGGAAAACGCGGGCCGGCGCGCGGGCGCCTTCCACTGCGCCGCCGAGATCGCCTCGACCGGCTGCGTGACGCCGGCGAGTTCTACTGCTGCGCAAGCAAAATCGTACCAACTCACGGCTCCGGCGTTGCACGCGTGGTAGAGTCCGTACGCGTCGCTTGCAACGATCGCGCGCAACGCCATCGCCAGGTGGCCGGCGTAGGTCGGCGACGCTATAACATCGTTCACGACGCGCGGCGTCTCGCCCGCGCGCGCTTGCGCGATAATTCTGTCGATGAACGTGCCTTTGCTCTTCGACGCATGGATGCCGTAGACGCCGCACGTGCGCACGACGAACGCCTTCATGTCACGCCGCAACACCAGCTGTTCACCGGCGAGCTTGGAGGCACCGTAGGCCGAAATCGGGCGCGGGCAATCTTCTTCTGTATATGGTAGGACCGCGTTGCCGTCAAAGACATAGTCGGTGCTGATCGTCAGGAATGCAACGCCGCGGGCCTCGCACTGCGCTGCCGCGCGATCGACCGCCAGCGCGTTGACGGCAAAGGCGCGATCGGTCTGCGTTTCGCACAGATCCACGTTGTGAAACGCAGCGCAATTCACCAAGAGTTCCGGCGCGAAACGGTCGAGTGCGCGCTCCAGGGCGACTGCATCGTCGAATTCGAATTCATCGTGTGCCGGCGCAACGACCTCGTCACTCGTCCAGCGCAAACGAATCTCCGAGCCGAGTTGTCCCGAACCGCCGACGAGCAGAACCTTCACGCGCGAGCATCTCGCAGAGCCTGAATCGCGAGCGGCGCGGCGACGGCGAGAACCATGACGAGGTTTCCGATCAAGAGTTCGGCGACGACCGCGCTTAGGCTTGGGTGCACGAGCGCAATCGTGATCAGCGTTCCGATCGTCGCGAGCAAGAGCGGGACCACGAATGTCAGCCGGTGGGTGGAAAGACCGTACGAACCCAGACTGTTCGTCATCGCGAGCGCCGCCATTGCCGCCGCGTAGCCGGGCAAGAGCGGAAGTGCGGCGTCGAAGGCGTGACCGGTCAACACGTGGAGCACCAAAAGTCCGCCGTAGTGAAAGGCGAGTACGCCGGCGATCGCGACGACCGCAATGAAAAGCACCGCTGCCAGAAGAATCTTGCGCGTACGTTCGCCGCGCGCGTGACGATGGGTCGCCTGCGGAATCAGAATCGCGGGAACGAAACCAACGAAGTACAGTAAGATCTTCCCGCAGAGCGAGGCGACCGCATAGAGACCGGCCTGCTGCGCGGAAAACGCGTGTTTGACGACGAGCACATCCGCGAACCCCATCGACGCTATCGTCAGCATCAGCACCGCCGCACCGGTGGTCGTCGCGAAGATGCGCCGCCAGTCGAGCAGTACCGGCGACGGCTGGATGCCACGATACTTGTTGATCAAAGATATTGCGATGATCGCGGCGCCGGCAACGATCCCCACCAGAAATGCGGTCGTCGCGCCGACCGTCGACAGACCGATCGCCGCCAGAAGCGCGAGCGCGACGACCTTGATGATGCCTTCACCCGCAAGCGACCATGCATAGGCGCGATACGCATGCACGCCCTGACCGATCGCGCGCATCGTCGTCGAGAGGATTCCCGCCGCCGCCATGACGCCGACGATCGGAATCGCCCACGCCGAAATGTGAAGATACCCGGCGAGCGGGACGGCGAGCACGAAGCCGGCGACGACATAGATGGCGCCGACGACGACGAAGATGCGCACGATGAGCCCAATGAGTCCGCGCACGTGCGCATCGTCGTGCAAGGCCCCAAACTCGGCAGAGTATTTCGTGACGACCGGCGCAAAAACCGCGACGGGGAATCCTACCAGCGTGTAGAGCGAAATCAACGCGTAGAATGTGCCGTAGGCATCGACGCCGAGACGACGGCTCGCAATCGCGTGGAACAGGAAGCCGCCGACGCTTAGCGTCATGCTCGCCGCAAAAACGACCGCGCTCGCACTAACGATCGCGCGTGATCCAAATATCGTAGGGGTCGGCTTCGCAACGCTCACGGGCATTTGGGTTACGACATCGAAGAGCGGTTTCCATGGAGGTCACACCACTACCCATCGACGGCGCGTTTGCGTTCGTCCCGAAACAGTATGGCGACGATCGCGGATGGTTCAAAGAGCTTTACGCCGCAACGCGGTACCGGAACGCCGGGGTTGAAGCGGCGTTCGTGCAGGACAACCTCTCCATGTCCCATCGACTGGTGCTGCGCGGCTTGCACGGGGATCCTCGCATGGCAAAGCTCGTACAAGTGCTGCGCGGCTCCGCCTTCGACGTGATCGTCGACGCGCGACCGGCAAGCCCGACGTTCCGGCGCTGGTATGCAAGCACGCTGGTGGCGCACGAGCACACGCAGCTGTACATCCCGGCGGGCTGCTTGCACGGTTTCCTGGCGCTCGAAGACGAAACGCTGCTCTTCTATAAGCAGAGTGCCGAATACGATCCGCCTGGGGAATTTGGGGTCGCGTGGAACGACCCGGACCTAGCGATCGCGTGGCCCCTCGGGAGAGCGGCTCCGATCCTCAGCCCAAAGGACGCCGCCAATCCCACGCTGCGCGAGCTCGGCCTCCTGTAACAAAGGCGTGGGCCGGAAGTAGCACTGGCTAGAGCCACTGGAAGAAAAGAGAGGGATGGCCATCGAGCCGGGCGCGTGCGCCCCACAGAGCGACGAAGCTCTGGTCCGGCGCATCCGTGACGGTGAACGGGATCTGTTCGCCGTGCTGGTCGACCGGTACAAACGCGGGATCGCAAACTTCATCGGGGCGAGCGTCCGCTGCGCGCCGGATGTGTCCGACCTCTCGCAGGAGACGTTTTTGCGAGCCTACGCGCACCTGGACACCTTCAATCCGCAACTGGGTCGATTTTCGACCTGGGTTTATCAAATCGCGCGTAACGTCGTGCGCACGCACTTAGGCAAATCGCTACGCCGTCCGCCGACGCAAGAGCTCCCACAGGAGCAAACGCTCGAAAACACCTTGCCCGATGTCTCGACCGAGTCCGATCCCGCCGGCGGCATTCTGCGCGCCGAAACGGAACGCGAACTTCGAGAGGCGCTCGCCGAACTTCCCGAGCGCACGCGAACGGTGCTCGCGCTGCGTTATTTCGACAACATGGAGTACCACACGATTGCAAGCACGCTCGGGCTTTCGCTCGGTAACGTGAAGACATTGATTCATCGCGGCAAGATCGCACTCGCGCGCAAGATGCTCGAGCGCGACGCGCGCCGGCGCGGCGCAGCTCATGAAAAGGGAGGCACGCGTGCGCTGCTCCTCGTGTGAGCCGTTGCTCGACCGCTTCATCGAAGGCACGCTGACGCCGCGCGACATGGCGCGCGTCGCCGCGCACGTGCGAACGTGCGCGCGCTGCGATGGATTGCTCAACGAACTGCGCGTGGTCGATGCATTGCTTGCCACCACCGCGCCGGTTGAGCTCGCGCCGAATTTCACGTTTGCGGTGATGGCCGAGACGCGCGCGATGCCGCTTGCGGCAGTGCGCAAGCTTTCGGTGTGGGCGGTGCTGGCGTTTTACGTCATCGGCGCGTGGATCGCACTAAGCGGCCTCTACGTCGTATTTGGCGCACAACTCTCGCACCTCGGTGCCGCGGGCCGCGCCGTTGCCACCGCCGGCGCGCAGAGCCTGAGCGTGCTTTCCGCGATCGCGCAGAGCATCAGCCCCGCCACGCCGCTCGTTCTCGGCAGTGTGATCGGGGTATTGTTGCTCGACACTGTACTCGTCATCGGTGGCGTTATGCTCTATCGCTCGTCGCGCGCGCGGCTTGCAGCCCACATCAATCGTTCGGAGGCCGTATGAACGCTCGTGCCCTTGCGTGGCTCATGCCGATCCTCGCCTTTGCGATCGCTATCGCGGCGTCGACGCATGCGGCTATAGCCGCTCCCACCAGCGTCGATCATGGCGGCACCTACATCGGTTCGGTGGTTGTCGAACCTGGACAAGTCGTCGACGGCGATCTCAACGTCGCGCTCGGTGACGCCACGATCGACGGCACGGTCAACGGCGACGTCAACGTATTCGGCGGTAACATCATCAATCACGGCAGCGTGAGCGGCCGGACGCACGCGGTCCTGGGTACGGTCGTCCAAGACTTCGTCCCGTGGGCGCCGAGCGGTGAAAGCTACGGCTATCCATCGGATCATCGCTTGTGGTGGCGCATTACCTCGGACGTCATCGCGCTCGTGCTGTTCTTGATCTTCCCGCTGCGCGCGCGCATGGCGCTCGATCGCCTCGAACAACATCCGGCAATGGCAACGCTGGCGGGCTTATGCGGCTGGGTCGCCGTGATTCCGATCGCAATTCTGCTGGTCTTCACGCTCGTGCTGATTCCACTGATTCCGATCGAGCTCGTGCTGCTGTTTGTGGCGGTATTCGTCGGCAAGGCCGCGCTGGCACTCCTGGTGGGGCGCCGCTTCTACGAACTCTTACAACCCAAAGCCACGCCTGCGCCGCTGCTCGCGCTCGTGATCGGACTGGTCTTACTGACGGCCGCAGAGTTGGTTCCGGTGCTCGGGATCATGGTCACGCTGCTCATCATCCTGGTCGGGCTTGGTGCCGTGCTGCTGACCTTCGTCCCCGACTGGAACGTACCGGGCACGGCCGGCAGCCCGCCGCGCAGCGCGATAGGCGGACCGCCCATGCCCCTCGGCTAATATAGCCCGATGCTATGACGACCCATCTCTCACGCGGCGCGAAGTTCGCGCAGCGCACTGCTCGCCTCCGCGCGTCAACCATCCGTGAGATGCTGAAGGTCACGCAGCAACCCGATATCATTTCATTTGGCGGCGGACTGCCCGCACCCGAGCTTTTTCCGACGCGCGAAATTGCGGAGTGCACGACCGAAGTGATGGAGTCGTACGGCGCGGCGGCGCTGCAGTACGGCGTGACCGAAGGCATTCCCGAGATGCGTTCGTGGGTCGCGCAGCGTCTCGCCAACCGTCTGCACGCGGTCTACGATCCGTCGGAAATTCTCATCGTCAACGGATCGCAACAGGGGCTTGACCTCATCGGAAAGATTCTGCTCGATCCGGGCGATCACGTCGTGTGCGAGCATCCGACCTATCTCGGCGCGATCCAAGCCTTCGACGCCTATCAGGCGCGATATCTTGCCGTGGAAACCGATGAGGATGGCATCGTACCGCACTCGCTCGAGCGCGTGCTCAAGACCGCCGATCCATTTCCGAAATTTCTCTACATCATTCCGAATTTTCAGAATCCGACCGGGCGCACGCTTTCGGCTGACCGGCGCGAAACGATCGTACGCATCTGCGAACGGTTCGATTTGCCGATCGTTGAAGACGACCCCTACGGTGAGCTGCGCTTCGAAGGCTCCGACCTTCGCTCGCTCGCGTCGTTTCCCACCGAAGGCTGCGTGATCTACTCGGGCACCGGCAGCAAGATCATGGCGCCGGGCATGCGGGTCGCGTGGCTGGCTGTACGCGACCACGACGTCCGCGACAAGATCGCGCTTGCCAAACAGGGCACCGACCTGCAGACCGGGTCGCTGACGCAGTACATTTTCCACCGGTACGTCTCCAAGGCCGCGGCCTTCGAGGCCCACGTCGCCGAAATTGTCACAACCTACCGCCGGCGACGCGATGTAATGGTGGATGCGCTACGCGAACACATGCCGGCCGGCGTTCACTACAACCGCCCGAGCGGCGGAATGTTCCTCTGGGCGACGATCGACGGCGTCGACACCGCCGAACTGCTCAAGATTTCGGCCGAGCAGAAAGTGGTATTCGTGCCGGGGGTGAGCTTCTATCCTGAGCGCGACGTGCACGACGGCATGCGCTTGAATTTCTCGAATGCCGGCGAGGAGAAGATCCGAGAAGGCATCGGTCGCCTGGGCGCCGCAGTACGCGCCTTCAAATCGTAACTCGTCATCGCTTTAAGGAGTACTTCGTGGCCGCTTTCGTGACCGGTATTGCCCCGACGCAGGACGTGGATGAACTCGAGAAGATGCTCGGCAGCATGCCCAGCCTAGACCACTCGAAGTTCGTCGTGATCACAAAATGCGAGCGGACCGACGAGCACGACGACTCATTTCTCGAGTTTGCGCACGCGGCCGAAGTCGAAGGCACGAATAAATTGATCCTCGATGGCGGCGGAACCGGCGTTCCCGACATCAATTCGCCCGGCACGATACAGCTTGGCTACCTCGGTCATCCGCACGTCGTGCAGCATTGCGGAAACCTGCCGATTCCCGAGGATGAGGCCGACAACTACAACGACGCGATCGACAACGGCCGCACGGTTGTCGCCTATCCGGTCGACGGCGATGCCGCGTCGGTGGAAGCGGCGTTCCGCAAGGCCGGCATTATGCACGTGAAGACGTTTAAGGCCTAAACGGCCCCACGTTATCTCCCTCGACTTCGCGATGCGTTAGCCACGGCGTGTGGAAGTACGCAAATCCGGCGCGGTGGGTTCCATAGGTCTGCAGCGGGCGGCGCACGGTTTGTGAACTTGATCCGCTCGGCAGAAAACAGTAGAGCTTTGGGTTGCCGATCTCACTTGCGAAGACACCACCGCTCACGACCACGATGCCGCCGAAAATCGGCGTCGGAGTTGAATACCACCACAGCCGTTTCCCCGTCGCGAGGTCAAACGCACCCAAACCGTCGCAGTTCGACGTACAATTCGGTTGCGTGTAGCCAACGAAGAGCATGCCCTGCGATATCGCGGGCGGCGAGAGCACGCCTTTCTCATAGTTTGGATCGATTCCGGTCACGAGCGACCACACCACGTTCCCATGCAAGTCGAATACTGCGATCCCGCCGTGGGTTGTGTCGGTGCTGAGACCGTAGGGCACCGCGACGTACTTCCCGTCGGTCGCGACTCCGTTGAACACCATACCACTACTGGGGAAGGGAGACTGTTTCCACACCAACTGCCCGCTCGACGTGTCAAACGCGTAGAGGTAACCGTCCTTTGCGCCGTCGATCACCTCGCCGTTGACAACCACCGGCGTCGCGCCGAAATCCCAATTGTTTTCATCCATTGGGCCCGGCGTATTCCAGACGATCGAGAGCGTCTTCGGGTCCATGCGCAACAAGCTGTCACCGTAGGGAGCATCCGTAACGCCGCACGAGTTCCCGGTTGCTACGTACATGTTCCCGGAAGCGTCGAACACCGGCGAACTCCACACACCGACGCCCTCGGTTTGATTGGGTGTGAGCGTCGCAGTCGCCAGCGTCGTCGGCGTGAGCGGATCGAGCGCTAGGACCTGCGCGCCTTCGATGCATTCGCCCGGCTCTTGATGATTCGATGAACCCATGTAAAGGGTGCCGCCGTACATCACCGGCGAACCGCGATAGTGACCACGATATTGGCCCGTTTGAATCGGTCCCGTAATCAGCGGTCCCCACCCGCTTTGGGCGGGATATGAAAACATTTCTTGGCCCGTCTGCGCGCCGACGACGTAAAAATCTCCCGTGTCGCTCGGAAAATACACCAATCCGCCGGCAACGAGCGGAGAGGGAATGAAGCCCTCGTTTGCAGGCGGAGCAAAGTTCCAAATCTGCGTGCCGGTCGTTTCGTTGATAGCGTACGTGTTGCCGCCCTGCTCCGTTCGATAGACGACGCCACCGGAGACGGCCACCGATGAATAGGCTCCGACCGTACCGTTGAATTCCCACACGGGCGCAAGCGATCCGACGTTTGCTTCGGTGATCGAGGTCTGTAACGTATTGTCGCCGCTGCCGCTGGGGTCGTAGCGCGAAGAAGTCCAATCGGCCGCTGTGTCGCTCGAATCGACGTTTGGATTCGGCGGAGCCGCCGTCGAGGTTGGCGCATTCGATACCAACGGTACACCGCTACCCCCGCCACCCCCGCAAGCAGCGAGGAAAAGCGCCACAAGTGCGACGCTGAGGCGAAGTGAGCTTTTCATATGCTCTATGTATTAAGAGCTTACCGAGGAAATCCTTAGTGCACCGCGCCCGCGGTATTATCCCCGTCGTAGTCGCGCCGGCCCAGCCACGGATCGTGATAGTATGCGCTGCCACCTGCATGGGTCCCATAGGTCATCAACTCACGCAGCTGCTGCGGGGCCGTCGACGGACTGAATCGGTACAATGTCGGATTGCCGTATTCGCTGGCAAAGACGCCGCCCTGCACGACGACGATTCCACCAAAAATCGGCGTCGGCGTCGAATACCACCAGAGCTGTTTTCCGGTCGCAATATCGAACGCACCGAGCCCGTCGCAGTTCACGCTGCAATTCGTCTGCGTGAAGCCGAGAAAGAGCATCCCCTGCGAGATCGCCGGCGGCGAAAGTATGCCGTCGGTCGGATATGCCGAATCGTCAGCGGTCACCAGCGACCACACGAGGTTCCCGTGCAAATCCAGCACCGCGACCCCGCCGTGCAAGCGGTCGGTGCTGATCCGGTACGTTGCCACGATATAGCGCCCGTCGGTGGCCAACGCGCCGAAGATCGAGCCGTTGGGAAACGGCGCGTCCTTCCACAGCAGTTGACCGCTCGCCGTGTCATAGGCGTAAAGATTGCCATCTTTTGCGCCGCCGATCACTTCGTCGTCGACGACGACTGGTGTCGCACCGAAATCGAGATCGTCCGCGTCAGGCGGCCCCTGTGTCGCCCACATTACCGCGAGCGAGTTCGGATCGAGCCGAATCATACTGTCCCCGTACGGCTCGTTCGTGACGTTACACGTGTTGCCCGACGCGACGTACATCCCGCCGGATCCGTCAAACACCGGCGTACTCCAGACGCCGACACCGGCGGTCCCGTTCGGCGTCAGCGTCGCGATCGCGCGCGTCGCGAAACGCCGCCGCGGCGCGGTCGAGCGNNCGATCGCGCGCGTCGCGGATGAAAGTGGATCGAGCGCTAAGACCTGCCCGCCCTCCATGCAATTACCCGGTTCGACCATGTTGGAGGAGCCAATGTACACCGTGCCATTCGCGTACACCGGCGCGGCACGATAGTGGGCGCGTTGCTCAGTGCTGCTGATCATGGGTCCCCATGCAGCCTGGGGAGGATAGGTAAATTCGTACTGCCCCGATTGACTTGAAACGACAAAGAAATCGCCGGTGATGCTCGGGAAATACACGCTCCCGGCAGCCACAATCGGCGAGGGGATAAAGCCCTCGGCTGAAGCGGGCGCATAGTTCCAGATTTGCGCGCCGGTCGTTTCGTTGACGGCATAGGTGTTACCGCCTAGCTCCGTACGGTACACCACCCCACTCGAGATCGCGACCGACGAAAGCGAGCCGATCGTGCCGTGGAAAACCCATACCGGTGATAACGTAGCAACGTTTGCCTCGGTAATCGCGTTCTGCAACGCGTTGTCGCCGCTTCCGCTAATGTCGAAACGCGCAGACGTCCAATTCGCGGCGGTATCGCTCGAATCGACGTTTGGGTTGGTTTCCGCCGGAGGCGCAGCGGTCGGCAGCGTCGTTACCGAACTCCCTCCGCCGCCCCCGCCGCAGCCGGCAAGAAGAACCAAGAGAGCAATTGCCGCAGGTGAGACCTGCCTGTCATGGACATCCATATATTAGGAGTTTAACGTGGAGATTCTGAGGAATTCCTCAACGCCGGATGAGAACTATCGCCAAAGCGTATGAGGGTTTCCGCGGGAAAACGACGACCGAGGAGTACAAAGACCCACGTTGGTCCCTTGCTTATTCTTGCTTGTTTTAAGGAAGACGTTCTCTGAGTAATCCCCCGACCCGCCGCAATTTCTTGGCCGCGGCCGCAGCGGTGGCGCTGCTTCCACGACGAGCCCGCGGCGATGCGCCGGCGGTCTATCTGGCGAGCTACACGCACATCGACGTCGCATGGCGATGGCCACTGCAGGAGGGGTTGCAGCAAAGTGATGCGACCTTCCGCTCGGTTCTCCGCGTGCTAGATGCGTTTCCAGCGCTCAAGTTTTCAGAAACGAGTGCCTCATATTATGCGTGGGTCCGCACGACGGACCCCGACACGTTCGCGCGCATCGCGAATTTGGTCCCGCAAGGCCGCTGGGAGCCGATCGGCGGTTGGTGGACTGAAGCCGACGTCAACATTATTTCCGGAGAATCGTTGATGCGCCAAGGATGGTTCGGCCGGCGAGAATTCCGCGACCATCTCGGAACGACGACGCGCGTCGCGCTTTTACCGGATAGCTTCGGATCATCAGCCAATCTTCCGGCGATCCTGCGCGCGCAAGGCTTCGACTACTACGTCATGGGTCGCGGAACGTTTGCGGACGGAACGATTCCAAGCGGAGCATTCGTCTGGCAATCGCTCGGCGACTCGTCGATCGTGGCGTACAACAATCCGGTAAGCGGAGGAAACAGCGATCCGATTAAGACCGTCAATGATGCCGTCAAGCTCGGGGGAGATCTGCTGGTCTGGTTCGGTCTTGGCGATCACGGCGGCGGCCCAACCTTGGAGTCCGTCGCGGCGCTGACCAAATATCTGAAAACGCCGAGCGCGCCGAACGTGACGTTTTCGTTGATGGAACCATATCTACGCTCGCACAATGCGCCGGCGATTACCCGAACGGGCGAGATCGAGGGCGTTTTCGCCGGAGCCTATACGAACTGTTACGACATGAAGCGGTCGATGATCGATGCGGAGCGCGCCTTGATCGATTGCGAGCGTTTCGATGTGCTCGCGACCCTGTGCGGCGTCGGACGATCGGCCCCCGAACTCGACGACCTATGGGCGATGTTGCTCCTCAATCAACATCACGACACGATCTCCGCCACCGGACTTCGCACCAACATCGAGGCCGCAGTCGCGCAAAATCGTTCGGTGGCGGTTCGCGCCTCGGATACATCGCGCGTGTATCTCGAGAGCATCGTCGATCGGATTCCTCACGCACCGGCCGACGAAGCGATGCTCGTCGTGTTTAATCCGCTTCCGCACGCCGTTCGGACGGCGGTCGAGTATCCGCTGTCAGTCGCTCCTGGTCACGTCCCGAATATTGTTGATGCTGGTGGTACGTCAGTTGCGGTGCAAATCGTCGCGCAAGACGATCCAATCTATCGCGACCAGAATGCGCCGACATGTTTTGCCGCGGACCTTCCCGCGTTCGGATATGCTGCGTACCGCGTAAACGGATCCAGCCGTGCGGCGCCGGCCAGCTTTGAAAAGTCACCCTCGCGCATTGAAAGCGCAACGCTTACCGTCGACCTGGATGCAGGCTCGGGGCTCCCGTCGGGCCTTCGCGACGCGCGTGGCGCCGTCGGCCTCGCACGCCCGCGCTTCGTGGTCTTTAACGATCGCGAGGACACCTGGGGCTCCGCGGGACTTTCAACCTACCCGGAATTCGGCTCGTTCGATCTGCGGACGCTGCAGGTCGTCGAACGCGGACCGGTTCGAACCGTGGTGCAGGGGACCTACGGTTTTAGAAACTCGAGCCTGGTGACCTACATGGAAGTACGCAACGGCGAACGCGCCGTCCGGTTTACGATCGATGCCGATTGGAACGAGCGCTTTATGCGCTTCGGACTGGCATTAGACTACCCCGGCGAGCACGCGTACTACGACATTCCGTTCGGTGTCGTCGAGCGCGCGTCGGCGCAAACGATTGCACCGGCAATCGCCTTTGTTGCGCGACCACGGACACCGAGCGGACTGATCGGGATCGTCAGCTGCGGCAGCCATGGCTTTTGGGCGTCGCCGACAACGATGGGTGTGACGCTCGCGCGCTCGACCGCATATTCATTTCTGGACACCGTGGATTACAGCGTAACCGAGTTACAGGACACCGGACGGCGCCGCCTTAGCGCGATGGTTGCCCTGTGCGACGACGTGGCCGGAATGCGACGCACGGCCGATGCATTCGAGCGCACGTTTCCCGTACTTTGGAACGGGGTGCACGACGGCAGCGCGCGTTCGCGCGCCGGATATATGGCAGTGCCTGACGGCGTGACGCTCGCCGCAACCCGGCGAGTCGCCGGCACAATCGAGGCGCGCCTCCACAACCTCTCCGGAACGCCCATCGACGCCTCCGGGCATATCGGAGCATCGCCGTTCGAGACGAAACTGGATGCCTACGGTATTCGTACGCTGCAGTTGCGCGGCGAGCGCTTTGATGACATCGCCCCGGATTAAACCGGCGGTGTTTGCCGCGGCCGTCGTGGCGATGGCGTTGGCAGACCGATTCGATTACCTACCGTTTCTTGCCACCGCGATTCAGTTGATCGCCGCTGCGATCTGCCTCGCGCTCGTGCTGATGCGCCCGGCGAATGAAGCACCGGTCGAGGAAGCGCCGGCATTAAACCCACTGGGAACCGGGTTGCTCGGCGCGCTGGGCGCAATCTTCGGTGTATTCGGATGGCTGCGTAGCGCACCGGGATTCGCCCACGATTGGAAGTGGCCGCTGGACGCGGCCCAATCGCACGATCAACTTGCAACCCTTGCGTCGATATGGCTGCCGTGGGGGAGCGGCGCCCCCGCGGTGCAAGCGTTGGGCACCTATCCCATCGCGATGCTCGGGTGGGTGCTCGGTTACGCGTTGCCGAGCAATCTCGCGTTGCTCACGTTGCTTGGGATTATCGGTGCCTGCGCGGGTTTGGGAACCGGCTTCCTTGCGGCGCGAGTTGGTCTCTCGAAACCGTATCAAGCAGTTTTGGCGCTTGCTGTCGTCGCGATGCCGGTGTGGTTCAATCGCCTCAATGCCGGACATCTCGAGTGGCTCCTC
>PMUE01000387.1 GCA_003167055.1 Vulcanimicrobiota bacterium
CCACCAGTTCGCGCAGCGATATGATCAAAGCCGTGAATTTGGATTTTGACAACAAGAACGTCTACGCGATTTCCGTTTTGCGCGATATGGAAGCGACCTATCCCAACGGCAGCGTCCACAAGATCAACCAGGCGCAATCCGACGGCGGCCCGGCCGAAGCGCAGAAGGTCGTCGCCTCGTTTCTAGGTATCCCCGGGTTCGATCGTTACGTGTTGCTGCGAATCGACGCGACGAAGGATCTCATCAATGCGATCGGCGGCGTGGACGTCTACGTCAGGGATTCGGATTGTTTGATGAATCACACCGGCTGCACCGGCGGGCGCGTCGACTATGACGATTCGTGGGGGCACCTGCACGTGCATCTGAGCGAGGGCGTTCATCATCTCAACGGCGAGCAGGCGGTGAGTTACGGGCGCTTCCGTCACGACTGGTGCAGCGATCCGTGCCGGGTGATGCGCCAGAACGATGTGATTATGGCCGCGCTCAACAAAATGCGCGGCGACAAGCTCAATACGCTCGTGCACGCCGGCGATATCATGAACGTCGTGCACCGCGACGTCCAGACGAACTTTACCCAATCGGAGTTGGTGACGCTGGCTTCGTATTTTTCCGGCGTTTCGCTCGGTAGCGTTCATTTCGCTCAGACGCCGTACACCGGCGACGTGGAACTATCGGATGGCGACGACCTCGTCCCCGACAAGCAGGCGATTGTCAAGATGGTGCAGACGATGCTCGTCGCGCCGCCGACGCCGGAGCCCTCACCAGATACCATGGCGCTGGCATCGATCGCGGCCGGGTCCTTGCGCGTCGACGTCGAGAACGGTAGCGGCGTCCCGGGCGCAGCCAAGATCGTTGCCGACCAATTGAAGAAGGCGGGCTTTATCATCGGCAACGTTGGTAACGCGGCCGGCAACGACCACGAAAAAAGCGAGATCGACGAGCATTCGTCGATGACGTTCGCCGGTGCCAAAGTGCGCGCTGCGCTTCCCCCTGCCTTCGCCACAATCGCAGTTGTCGGGCAGCCGGTCTCGACTAGTTCACCGCCGCCTAGCGACGTGACGATCATCGTCGGCCGGGATCTCGCCGGCGCGGTGGTCGCACAGGCCAGTCCCAAGCCATCGGAAAAGTGAGCGCGAGCGTGAAAAACATACTCGTGATTCTGGTCGTGCTCGCGCTGGGAACCGGTGGGTGGCGGCTCTTCCGCCACGAGAGCAATCTGGTTCCGGCGATTGTGACGCCGCAGATGGACGTGCATAACGAATTTTCGAGCGATTTCTCGGCGCGTCTCTATCGGATCGTGCATCGCACCATCGCCGCTGACAATTCCCCGCGACCCAAACTGATCGCGCTGACCTTTGATGACGGACCCTATCCCATCTTTACGCCGCTGCTGCTCGACGAACTGCACAAGTACGGCGTGCCGGCTACGTTCTTCTTGATCGGACGCGACGCAGAACAGTGGCCGGAGATCACGCAGCGTATCGAGGCAGACGGCAACGAGATTGCCGATCACACCTATTCGCATCCGAACCTCGATCAAGAGTCTCCCGCGCAAGTGCAGGACGAAGTGCTCCGCGGTCGCGACGTGCTCTGGTCGATCGCACACGATCCGTCGGTTCGTTTCCTGATGCGACCGCCGCACGGACGCTATACGATGACGACGCTGCATACGCTACAAGGCATCGGCTATCACGTCGTCTTGTGGACCGATGATTCGGGAGATTGGCGCACGTTGACGCCGCAGCAAATCGCTCGCGACATGATCCGGCACGCAAGCGCGCCGGATATCGTTTTGTTGCATAGCGGAAAGCTTGCAACCATTGAAGCGCTGCCCGACGTCATCGAGCGCTTTAGGCGCGCAGGCTATCGCTTTGTCACCATCGGTGAGATGCTGCGGCTGACAACGCCGCAGGTCATGAATCACCCGAAACGGATAGCAGTATAAGCGTGCCACGGCAGATCATCGATACCGAGTCGAGCCGCCCGGCGTACCGCCGGCGCCTGCTCGTCCGCTGGGTCATTGTTCTCGTGCTCTTCATCGCGGCGGTCCTGGCCGGCGTACGGGTCTGGCAAGCGACCCGCCCCAGGATGGTGACGGGGGCGCTGTTATTCCAGGAAAAGTGGCCCTCGTACCAAAACCAGGGCCCGGTTCCCCACGTTGGGGGTCCCATCGCGCGAAGTCGCGATGGGGGTGCGTAGGCGCGTTTCCGCCGCGAAGTGGCGGAAGTGAGCCGAAGCACCGAACGGCGCGCGAAGTGCGCCGTTTCTTAAGGAGAGAATATGCTGCGTAGGCTTTCCCTCGGCTTCGCGAGTGTTACGGCTGCGATTGCGATTGCGGCGTGTAGCTCGAGCAATGCCACCCAGACGCTTTCGGTTGGGCCGTCCTTTCCGCCACAAACGTTGTATGCTGCGGACGTTACGCAGAATGCGATCAACATCTACACGCCCAGTCCGAAAACGACCGCGGGTCCGCTGTATCAAATCGGCGGAGGAAGCACGACGCTCGCGGGTCCGCAGTATCTGACGTTCGATAGCTCGAGCAATTTGTGGGTGACCAACTGGCTCTCGAGCACGACGAGCGGCGGGATTCTCGAATACTTTGCCGAGGCAACGGGGAACGTCATCCCCTACCAGTCGCTTTCGCTCGGTAGCATTCGTCCGCGCGGCATCGCGGCATATCAGTTTACGTTTACCGGGACGACGACTGCGACGAGCGTTCTGGCGGTCGCGGTTGTGGACCCGAGTCAACCCGCGGGTTTCAATAGCCTCATCAACTTCTATACGGCCGCGCTGCTGACGTCGCCGTGGCAGGAGCTTGGCGGCCCGGCCACCGGACTGAACGTGCCGAGCGGCGTTGCAGTCGACCAAAAAGACAACATCTACGTATCGAACTTGCAGGGCGCTTCGGTTGAAGTGTTTGCGTTGCCGTCGGCGACGCCGACCTCTTCTCCGACGGCCACCCCGTCGCCGAGTCCCTCGCCCACCGCAACGCCGACCGGCGCGACGCCCTCGCCGACACCGAGCCCGGTACCGACGCCGACACCGCTGAACATCGCCCCGATTGCGACGATTTCCGGTGCGGGAAGCGGGATCAGTCAACCGACCGGTATTGCGCTCGATACCAAATTCAACATCTACGTCTCGGATCAGGCCTCGA
>PMUE01000354.1 GCA_003167055.1 Vulcanimicrobiota bacterium
CAATGCAATGAGCGCCCCGCTGCCGCCGTCCACTAGATAGCGAACGGCGCCGAAGCCCAGCGTGCGGGTGTAGTCTACGTCGAAAGGGACCGGCTTGGCGCAGCGCAGCTCGTAGCCGATGTCTTTGGTGAGCACGGTCGCGTCGATGCCGAGTTTGGTCAAGCGGTCGCGCACGCGGTCGCGCAACAGCGTCCCGATCGGCACATCGGCCAGGCGCACATGTCCGTACGCATCGCGCGCGACATTCTCGAGTCCTTTGAGTTCGTCGGCTGAGATGTGCTCGATGATGCCTTCGGCAACGACCGCAACGCCATAGTCGCGTCCCTGCGCGCGCCGCTTGACGATCGCGCCGGCGAGCACGTCGACCACTGCTTCAAGGTCCAAGGTATCGCCGGGAAATTCTTCGGGAATCACCGCCAGCGTGGCGCCGGCCGCATTGGCCATCCCGAGCGCGAGCGCGCCGGATTTGCGCCCCATGCTCACGACGATGTACCAGCGCACCGTCGTGCGCGCATCTTCGAGCAAGCTTTCGATGATCTGCGCGCCGACCGAGCGCGCGGTTTCGTATCCGAAGGTGGGCGCGTTGTCGGGCAGGGGCAAATCGTTGTCGATCGTCTTCGGAACGGTCGCCACGCCGATGCGGCCCTTCGCGTGCTCCGCGATGCGCGCCGCACCGAACGTCGTGTCGTCGCCGCCGATGCAAATGAGATAGCGCACGTCGAGGGCTTCGAGCGAGCGGATCGTGCGATCCAGCGTTGCCGCGTCTTTCGCCGGGTTGGTACGCGAGGTGCGTAAGAAGGAGCCGCCGCTGGACTGGATGCGCGCCGCGTCGTCGATGCCGAGCGTGGTGGTCTTGACCGGTGTTCCGGCGGCGAGATCGCGATAGCCGTCGTAGATGCCGACGACACGCAGGCCCGAGTTGATCGCTTCGATCGTGGCCGAGCCGATCACGCCGTTGATGCCGGGCGCCGGACCGCCGCCGACGAGGATTGCGAGAGTATCGCTCATGTGCGGAGAAATGCACGCAGAGCATGGAGCTTTCCTACGCCGCCATCTGCTTCGATCTGTTCGGCACGCTCGTCAGCGACGAGGGTGACGCGATTCCGGGTGCGCGCGAAACGCTGGCGTCGCTCGGCGCGAGCCGCTGGGCGATCGTTACCTCGGCACCGCGCGCGGCAGCCATGGGATTGCTCGCGCGCGCGCGTTTGGTGTTGCCGCCGGTCCTGGTGACCGCCGACGACGTGGCGCGCGGCAAACCCGCGCCCGATCCGTACGCGCTCGCGGCGAAGCGACTCGCGATCGAACCGGCGCGAGCATTGGTTATCGAGGATTCGTGGTCGGGTGTTGAATCAGCGCATGCCGCCGGGATGGAAACGGTGTTTATTTTACGCGGCCGGCCCGCGAGTTCGTGCGCGCGGGCCGATTACTACGTCGATCGATTCGATCAATTAGGCGTGGCGACCGGCGCGGGCGGAGCGTTGTTGGTCGCGTTCTGACGCTGGGCGCGGAAGCGCGCTTCGTCAGCTTTGAGCTGCGCTTGCTGATCCGGCGTTAGCACCGCGTTGATCTGCTCGCGCAATTGCTTACGCGAATCAGGGTCGGGTGCGCTGCCTTTGGGATGCGCTTGACGATAGCTTTCCATCAACGATTTGATTTGTGACTTCTGCTGATCGCTGAGGTTGAGGTCGCTGAAACGGCGCATCATACGATCGCCGTGTTGGGATTGAGCCGGCGGAGGCGGTCCTTGTTGCTGGGCGACGGCCGGTAGGGCAAGGCTCGCGGCCATGAGGCCGGCGAGCAGGGTGACTTGGAGCTTCATAGCACCCATCGTATTGGGTTAGCGCCGAGTGCTTCCTGTGAAGCAAATTAGACCCGGCTTAAACCTCGCGACCGACCAACTCGAGCTTCGTTCCGGCCGGGTCTTCGAAGAACACGCCCGGATAGGTCTCCATCTCCGCACTAAGCTCAAGGTTGCTTGCGCCGAGCTTACCGAGCAGCGCGATCAGCTCGTTCATCCGCTTGTATTCGACACGAAACGCGACCCGGGTGTCGTTGTTGCGATGGAGCGGATCTTCGATGAGACCGAAAAAGCGCCGCGGTTTAGTGGGATGTTCGGGCTCGTAATATTCGATCGCATTATACGATTCGAATTCGCGATGCCACTCGCCGTCAGCACCGACATAGGCGTAGCGTTTTTCCGTTAACCCGATTTCGGGCATGAGGTCGTCGTAAAACGACTCGACCGCCGCAAGCGAACGCACGCGGCAGTCGACATGATCGAATCCGTAGAACTCCGGCACGGGGACGCGTTACTTCGCGGCCGGTTTGATTGCGACGGCTTTGACGCCCGGCGACGCGTGTGCTTCGAAGCGTTTGAAGTTATCGAAGAAGAGTTGCGCCAATTTGCGCGCCTGCGCGTCGTAGGCGTTCTTGTCGGCCCACGCGTTACGCGGGTTGAGCACCTCCGACGGCACGTCGGGCACGCGCTTGGGAATATGCAACCCAAAGAACGGCTCGGACTCGAAGTCGGCCGGAATGCGGCCTTCGATCGCGGCGTTGACCATCGCGCGCGTGTGCGCGATCGACATACGCTTGCCGACGCCGTACGGACCGCCGGTCCAGCCGGTGTTGACCAGCCAGCATTCGACGTCGTGCGTGTCGATACGCTCGCCGAGCAGCTTTGCGTACACGGTCGGGTGATGCACCATGAACGGTGCGCCAAAGCACGTCGAGAAGGTTGCGGTCGGTTCGGTGAGCCCGCGCTCGGTGCCGGCGACCTTCGCGGTGTAGCCGGAGAGGAAGTGATACATCGCCTGATCGCGCGAGAGTTTGGAGATCGGCGGCATGACGCCGAACGCATCCGCGGTCAGCATGATGATCGTCTTGGGCTGACCGGCCTTGCTGCCGGGGACAATATTCGGAATGAATTCGAGCGGATACGCGGAGCGCGTGTTCTCGGTCTTTTCTTCGGAATCGACGTTGAGCTCGCGGGTGCGCTCGTCGTAGACGACGTTTTCGATCACCGTCGAGAAGTGGTGCGTCGCGGCCCAAATCTCGGGCTCGGCAGTCGCCGAGAGGCGAATCACCTTCGCGTAGCAGCCGCCTTCGAAATTGAACACACCGTCGTTCGACCAGCCGTGCTCGTCGTCGCCGATCAGCGGGCGATGCGGATCCGACGACAGCGTGGTCTTGCCGGTACCCGAGAGGCCGAAGAAGATCGCCACGTCGCCGTCTTTGCCTTCGTTCGCCGAGGAGTGCATCGGTAGCACATCGCGCAGCGGCAGCAGGTAGTTCATCGTGGTGAAGATCGACTTCTTGATCTCGCCGGCGTACTGCGTGCCGCCGATGAGAATGATCCGCTTGGCGAGGTTCACCAGAACGAACGTGCTGGTGCGCGTCTTGTCGCGCGCCGGATCGGCTTCGAAGAGGGCGGCGTCTATGACGGTGAACTCCAGGCCGTAGCGGTTGCGGTGACTGAGCGCATCGATGAAAAGGTCGCGCGCGGCTTCGCGCCGGCCGAGCGACCATTGGGCGTCGATCAGCCAGAACCGGCAGATCAGGAACGCGGTGACCGGCAGGCCGAAATCGTCGGCATTGGCGTAGCGCAGAACGTGCTTCTCGCGCATCAATTCGCGCTCCATGGCGGCGACGGTCGAAGCGAAGCGCGGGTCGTCGACCTCGACGACGCCGAGATCGGCGAGTAGCAGCACGCTGGCATCGAGATCGTCGGAACCGAAGGCGGCGGTAAACGCGCCGCGCTTCTCGTTCCAGGCGCCGTCGATCAGGGCGGCATGGATCGGCTCGGCGATCGAATTCCAATATTTGGCGCGATCGTTTAGCCCGATGCGGTTGGCGATTGCCGCCAGCCGCTGGCAACCCGCCCAGCACATCGCCACCGAATGGGTGTGGATGCGCGAGCGGCCGCGATATTCCCAGATGCCGGCGTCGGGCTCGAGCGCCTTGTGCGCGGCGCGTTCACCAAGCGATTCCAGCAGATGAAATAGCCCCTCGTCGCCGGGCCGCGGCAGACGGCGATCGAAGAACATCGGCATGGCGGCGAGAATCACGCTGCCATAGGTGTCGTGCTGGACCTGATCGACCGCGGCATTGCCGATGCGCACCGGACCGTCGCCGCGATAGCCTTCGAGGTCGGGCGCGGTGCGTTCCTCGATGCTGGTCGTCGGCACGACGCTGTAGACGGGGCGCAACTCATGATCGAGCTTCGATGCGATCGAGAGCGTAAACGAAATGAACTCTTCCATGGTGCGCGTGGCGCCGATGCGGTTGAGCGCCTGGACGACGAAATAAGCGTCGCGCAGCCAGCAATAGCGGTAATCCCAGGTGCGGCCCGAAGACGGCGCCTCGGGGATCGACGTGGTGTGCGCGGCGATGATGCCGCCGGTCTCGTCGAAGTTCGAAAGCTTAAGCGTGATCGCGGCGCGGATGATCGCTTCTTGCCAATCGTACGAGATCGACAGGCGGCGCACCCATTCCATCCAATAATCGTGGGTGCGTTCGGCGAATTCCCGGCAGGTCTGCTGCAGATCGCCGGAATACGGCTCGTCGGGGCCGAACACCAGGTGCAACGGCCGTGTCAGCACGAACGGAGCTTCGCTTTCGATCAGCGACAGCGGCGCATCCGTGGTCAGGCGGATCACGGTCGAGTCGGCGGAGTAGCGGATGTGATTGCTGCCGAGCGAACGATTGGGCAACGGCTTGCCGTAGTCGCAGGTCGGCCGCATCCGGATGGTGATGCGCGGCAGGCCGGCAATCGGCTCGATGATGCGGAACAGTTGCGGCGGCCGGAACACGCGGCCGAACTGAAGAAAGCGCGGGGCAAAGTCGGTGATCTTCACTTTGCCGCCGTTGCGGTCGGTCAGCACGGTCGAAACGACCGCGGTGTTGCGGACATATTCCGATTGAAACTCCGCGATGTCGTCGAGCACGACATCGGAAAATCCCTTTTCTTCCTTGCCGGACACCAGCCGGCAGAAGATCGGATCGCCGTCGAACCGCGGATAGCACCACCAGACGATGCGCGAATGCGGATCGACCAATGCGGCCGTGCGGCCGTTGCCGATGACGGCGAGGTCGAGCCCGTGATCTGTCATTCTGCCGTGCCTGTGCCTTCGGCAGCGATGCGCGCGAGCCAGGTGCGCACGGATTCCGGCTTGTCGAAATGGCCGTTGGCGTCGGCAAAGACGCGGCCAACGGAAAAACCCAGGCCGCCGAATCTGGAAATGATGCCGAACACCGGCTCGTCGGTGACGTCGTCGCCGATGAAGATCGGGTTGCGGTCGGCAAACGGCGAGAAACTCATCAGTTCGCACACCGCGTCGGCCTTGTTGATGCCGGCCGGCTTGATCTCGACGACCAATTTGCCGGGCAGGATCTCGACCGAGCCCGCCGGCGCGCCGGCGCAAATTGCCTCGACCGCGGTGCGCACCTCACCTTCCTTGTTTGGCGCCAGGCGA
>PMUE01000160.1 GCA_003167055.1 Vulcanimicrobiota bacterium
CGGGAGAGATCAGTCTCGCCCACCACGGCGTGCTCTTTCTCGATGAACTTCCGGAATTCGGGCGCGGCGCGATCGAAGTGATGCGCCAGCCGTTGGAAGAGGGTACCGTGACGATCGCGCGCGCAGCCGGCACGTTCACCTATCCCGCGCGCTTTCAATTGGTCGCGTCGATGAATCCCTGTCCGTGCGGCTATCGCGGCTTACGCGGCGCCGAGTGTCGCTGCGACGACGCGAGCGTCGCGAAGTATATCAGCAAGCTGTCGGGACCGTTGCTCGATCGCATCGATCTTCAGATCGAGATCGCGCGGGTCCCGTTCGACGACATGGTGCGCCGCGAGGGCGCCGAGCGTTCGACGGTGATCCGCGAACGCGTCGTTGCCGCTCGCACGATCGCGCACGAGCGATTCGCCGGTACGCCTATCGGCGCGAATGCAGAAATTCCGCCGAATCAGATGCGCACCTACTGTCCGCTCGACGAAGCGGCGCTACGGATCCTCGCCAGCGCGAGCGCCAAGCGCCAGTTTTCTGCCCGCGCGCTCGATCGGATTGCGCGCGTCGCGCGCACGATCGCCGACCTTGCGCACTCAGATGGCATCCACGCTGAACACATCGCCGAGGCGATCCAGTATCGCAGTTTGGAAAGGCTCGACGGACGGGCTGCATAGCCTGAAGGCCCCTTCGTTACGCTCGAGGAGCGGCGACGCAAACGGCCGTAGGTCAAAGGTCTCATTCCCGTGCTCGGGATCGGCACGTGTGGTAGTGTTGAGGGGGTGATGCGATGTGCGAGAAGTGCTCCCCGGAACTTCCTCGCCCGTAACGACGCTGCGATGAGGCGGACCAATGGCAGTCCACCGACGGGTGGCATACATTTTCCCGGGTCTAGTGGCCTGCGTTAACGGCCAAGGAGCCGCACGGTGATTCAATCCGGCATACAGACAGGCGTCCCAGCAGACGGATCAGGTACGTCGCCCGTGTCGTTCTCACCAACCTTCAGTTCAGCGCCGCCGGTCGTTTGCACGGTCACTTCGTCGTCCTCGACGTCCTCAGCCATTTCAGTCCAGGCCATCGACGTTACAACGAGTGGTTTTTCGATCTATTGCACCGGCGGTCAGCCGTCTACCACCGTCTCCGTCAACTGGATCGCAAACCTGTAATGGCCGGGAGCTTTTGGGCTAACGAAATTACAGCCTCCGGAATCATCGCAGGGTCCCTGAGTTCCGCAATTGACGCCAACAACGTAGGGATCTACAACGTCGTCTATTACGGAGCAGATCCGACAGGCGGTTCAAGCTCCGTGGCGGCCATACAGGACGCAAACAACGCTGCCGCCGCTTCGACCGCGGGGACCGGTATAGTATATTTTCCGGCAGGCTCTTACTTGATTACGGCTGACGTCAACCCAAGCTCCGGCACTTTCTGGCTTGGGCCCGAAGCAACGTTGAGCTCTGATGTCGGTTCCGGGCACAACCTTCTGTCTAATGGCAGCGCACTCTCGAATCTCACGATCTCCGGCTTGACGCTCGATCTCAAAGATAACGGGGCGAGCGCAATCAACTTTCCCGCCGCCGGTAGCACCGACATTACAATCGAGAACGTTACGATAAAAAACGGCAACTCAATCGACGTCGCCGCGGTGAACATCGGTGAGGGCAGTGACTCCAGCTTCACCTCAGGCCATTGCGAGCGGATCAGAATCACTAATTGTGCGTTTGTAAGCGTGGCCTGCGAAGTCACCAAGGATATCATCGACCTTTCTTCCTGCGATGATTCCATAATTTCGGGTTGTTCGTTCGTGGGTTGTACCTGCAACTATTGCATCGGGCTCATTATATATTGCAACGGTGTGATAGTGGCCGATTGCGTTTTCGACGGAAACAGTTCTGAGTTATTGATCTTTGGCGGTCAAAACATGAGCATGACCGGTTGCTATGTCAGTGGCACCGCCGATCATGTCGGATCGCAGATCAGCAACGCTGACACTGTAAACATAACGGGAAACACATTCACCGGGATTAGCAACTCAACAGCCTGGATTCAGTTCGACGTCAACACGAACATTTACGGTCTCCCGGTGCAGTTTAGCAATTCAAATGTAATCTCGTTTCAGGGCAATCTCTTCGTCGCTTACTCAAAAGGCATCTATGTGGCCTCCGAGACAGGGAGCGGCTACAACACTAGCCCGACCAACGTCATCGTTCGAAGCAACGTCTTCAACGGCATTACCACCCCTATCGACTATCAAAACGCGACGAGTGGTTCTCTGGTATTCGAAGGCAATAGGTCATTCAATCCGGTCGGATATATCGCAAGTCAAACCCTAAGCGGTACAGTTACGAATCCTTATCCGTTTACGGTCCAAGCCACCGTGTCGGGGGGTTCGGGTGTGACAAACATAACGCTATCGATGAATGGCACGTCGCACGCGACGGGCCTGACCTCCGGAACTTTTATACTCCCGGTGGGGGCCCAAATATCCGCGAGCTACACCACTGCTCCGACGGTCTATTGGTTCGGGCTCTAACTCAGTTCCTCAGCAGGAGTTCACTATGGATCCTCGCCTTCGCCCGCATAACACCTATCTCTACGCCGCTTGTGTAGCGCTAGCCGCATGCTTAGCGGCCTGTGGAGGCAGCACTCCGACCCCAACACCGTCGACAACGACTGCGCCGCCGACAGCGAGCCCGACGCCGTCGCCCGTGGCGACGCTCGCGGGTATAGAATTCACTCTACCAAGCGGCTTTTTTCCGACGGGATTGGTTGCCGGCCCAGATAACAACCTTTGGGTCTCCGAATACGCAGCCGCAGATTCGGGGGGCGCCATCGCTAAGGTCACGACTGCCGGCGTAGCGACAAACTATGCCGTCCCAAGCAGCGCGGCAGCAGGCCCTATAACCTTGGGATCAGACAACGCCCTATGGTTTCCCTTTGAGGGCGCGAACGGCGCGCCATCGGTCAATATGGGGCGCATCTCGACTTCCGGCGTCGTAACTGCCTATCCCCTACCAAACACGGATACGGACATCGTATCGATCGCATCGGGGAGCGACGGTAATCTTTGGTATCTTGCTGACGGTGTGGACAACAGTGGAGACAGCGCATTGCGAGCCTTTTCTCCAACGAGCGAAAGTATCGTTGCCAATTTGGCCCTTCCAATGGCGACGTACGGCACGCCGGGTAGCATGGTATCGAATCCATCGGGCGGGTCGCTCGTTATCGCGACTTCTGGTTCGCCCGGCGGACTCCTGAAGGTCACGCCGAGTCTAACGCCCACCGCATCCTTCGCATACCAGGCTCCCGTATCCGATACCGGCACGTTCAGTTCGCTCGCGGTGGGGGGCGGAATCATCTGGGGGCTCTACACGTCACCCTCCGGTGGGACCAGCGCACAACAGCTACTGAATGTGAACGAATCGACCTATGCTGTCTCCTACATTTCACTACCGAATGAGACGTGGGACCCCGGATCTCCGGGATGCAGCCCCGGTTATTGCCCGCTAGTTTTTGCGGGCCCCATCGCACTCGGGCCGGACGGAAACCTCTACTTCTGGAGCACCGACACAACCGCCGATCCCAAGGGCGTCGCCGTAGGAGTGGTAGCAGTGTCCCAGTCCGGAGAACTCCTCGCTTTCTACAACGCTCAATCGTTAGCAGGAGCGAGCAATGAGGGCCTCGTCGTTGGTCCCGACGGGAAAATTTGGAGCGCAAATAGTGACGGTCGTGACTCAAGCTGCTGTCTCATCGCGATAGAGCCGGCGGGGAAGAGCCCGGCGACTAGGCCCAAGCGCCGTTGAGCTCTGGAAACCTTTGGGCGGACAATATAACGGCTTCCGGCAGCATAGCTGGCGCTCTAAGCAGCGCGATCGAGGCAAATAATCTCGGCATCTACAATGTTGTGTCTTACGGGGCCGATCCCACTGGAAGCTCGAGCTCAACCACAGCGATCAACGATGCGATTAATGCCGCGAGCAGCGCGACGATCCCAGGCGGCATTATCTACTTCCCGCCTGGGACGTATCTCGTAGTCGGGGACTTGAACCCCGGGTCAAGCATGATCCTCTTCGGTCCGAATGCGACGCTCAAGGCAGGCGCGACCGGGGCTGGATCGAGCATTATATCGAGCGACGCCACCCTCTCAAATCTGACCATCTACGGGTTAACGCTTGATCTAGATGTTGAAGGCCACCCGGGCGCGGAGGTCACAGCAATCGCGCTCGATGGGGCCTCGAGCGCCGATATCACGCTAGAACGCATGACGTTCATCAATGGCGGCGGCGAGGCCGCGGGCTCGTTAGTTACAATCGGCACGGTCCAAGCGGGGACAGATTTTTCGTCTTACCACTGCGAGCGGGTTCGTGTAATCAATTGCAATTTTGTGAGCCTTCCGACCAGCGGCAAAGAGATGATCGACATTATCTCGTGCAACGATTCCACAATCAGCGGCTGCATTTTTGCGAACTGTAGCGGAAACGCATCGTTAGGAATCTATGGGTACAATGACGGCGTTACAGTTTCCAGCAGCATTTTTGATGACAACCCGGCTGGTGAATTCCTC
>PMUE01000067.1 GCA_003167055.1 Vulcanimicrobiota bacterium
CGGAACCGTCACGCTGGCCGGTAAGCACGGCATCAACGGCCATGAAGGCGATCTCCATCTGCGGTTCGATACGATTACGACGCCCGACGGAACGCAGGTTGCACTCGATCCGACCGAACAAGACTTCGAAGGTCAAAATCGCAAGGCGCTGGCGTTCTTTACGACGCGTTACATCGTGGGCAATGACGTCGAGGTCAAGCCCGACGCCGTTCTTGCGGTGAAGGTCGTCTCGGACACCAGCGTGTACCCGGGCGGCTCGCCGGTCTGCCCGACGCCGAGCGCAACGCCGACCCCGGCGCCTAGTTCGACGGACAGATAACCGCGCGACCTTCGATTGCGCCGTCGTGGAGTGCCTGGTAGGCCTCCACGACGCGCTCAAGCGGATAGCGGGTAACGTGCGCGGCGATGCCGCCGCGCGCGGCGAGCGCAAGCAATTCGCGCATCTCGCCGATGCCGCCGAAGTACGGGGTGAAGACGCGTGCGCCTACGGCGATTCGCCCCTGTCCATAGCTCATTGTGCCGCCGCCGAGGCCGACGATGGTGAAATCGCCACCGGGACGAACCAGCTTGCGGCCGAGGTCGATCGTCGACTGTATCCCAACGAAGTCCAACACGACGTCGGCTTGCTCGCCGTGCATCAGCTCCATCGTTTCGCGCAGCGCGCTCTCCCCCGCGCGCACGGTTGCGTCCGCGCCGAGTTCCTTTGCGAGCGCGAGTTTATCGTCGCTGACATCGATCGCGATCACGCGTACAGCCGACGTTGAACGCAGAATCTGCAGTGCGAGGTGCCCGAGTCCGCCGATGCCCATGACGACGACCGTTGCGTCGGGCGTCAGTAGCGGGCGCGAACGATTGATTGCATGGTACGGGGTCATGCCCGCGTCGGTGAGCGGCGCCGCTTCAACCGGGTCTAGATCGCCGAGCGGAATGAGGTAGCGCTCCACCGGTACCAGCATGTATTCCGCCATCCCGCCGTCGTAGCCGAGTCCCAAGGCGTTCACCGGGCGTGAGCGCATGCAGTAACTCTCGAAGCCGGCGAGACACATGCGACACTTTCCACAACCGATCGCGCAATACACCGCGACTTTGTCGCCGGGTTGGACGCGTTGCACGCCGGCGCCCACGGCTTCGACCCACCCGGTGCTCTCGTGTCCGAGCGTATACGGCGGCTTGAAGAAGCAGTTGCCGGCGGCAGTCGCCTCGATTACGTGCAGATCGGAATGGCACGCGCCGGAACCGGCAACCTTTACGAGCACCTGGCCTTCACCCGGTTCGGGGACTGGCGCGTCATTGACCAGACGCGGTCCGTCTTCAAAGAGTCGGTAAGCGAGCATGAAAGCTGCTTCGCCGGGGCGTAACATTCGCCCGGCATGAAAACCGACAAACTGCGAATGCAGGTTGAAGCACTTGTCGCGGGAGGTGGCGACGTGCGTGGCCGCGCCGGCCGCGCGATTGACGACGTGATCGCGGCACTCGATCGCGGACGCTTGCGCGTTGCCGAACCGAGTGGCGACGACTGGGTCGTTCACGCGTGGATCAAGCAGGCAATCCTTTTGTACTTCGCACGGCGCGAGCTAGCGCCGATCGGCGACGCGCGCGGGCTCGAATTCTTCGACAAGTTGCCGGTCAAACACAACTATAAAGCGCTCGGCGTACGCTGCGTGCCACCCGGCGTTGCGCGGTATGGCAGTTTCCTTGGACGCGGGGCGATCTTGATGCCCGGCTTCGTCAATATCGGCGCCTACGTCGACGAAGGCACGATGGTCGATACGTGGGCTACGGTCGGATCGTGCGCGCAAATCGGAAAAGGTGTGCATCTCCCGGGCGGCGTCGGGATCGGCGGCGTGCTCGAGCCGCCGCAGGCCGCCCCGGTGATCATCGAAGACGGGGCCTTCGTCGGTTCGCGCTGCATCGTGGTCGAAGGCGTGCGCGTCGACCGTGAAGCTGTGCTCGGCGCCGGCGTCGTGCTCACCGCGAGCACGCCGATCGTCGACGTGCGCACGGCAACCGCAACCACGACCAAGGGTCGCATTCCTGCCCGCGCGATCGCGATTCCGGGAACGATTCCCAAGACGTTTCCGGCCGGCGAATACGGTGTGCCGTGCGTCCTGATCATCGGAACGCGCAGCGAAGCGACGGATAAAAAAACCTCGCTCAATGCCGCGCTGCGCGACTTCGAGGTCGCGGTGTGAATCCACGCGTTCTCGAGATCGAGACGTCGCTCATCCGTAAAGTCGCAGCGAAGCGCCGCGAGGGCACGATCGATCTCGGCCTGGGCGAGCCGTCGTTGCGGCCCAATCCCGACCATTTTGCGTACGCGATGCGCTATATCGAAGCGCACGGCATTCGCTACACCGCGAACGCCGGCGACCTGCTACTTCGCGAAGCGATCGCGCGCCACTACGACTACCCGGGCATGACCGATGCGACCAACGTATGCGTAACGACCGGCTCGCAAGAAGCGATGTACGTGACGATCAAGACGCTGCTCGACCCGGCGACCGATGAATTGTTGATCGTCGAGCCGACGTTCCCATCGTACGCCAAGATGGCGCGCCTTGAAGGCATCGCGGCGCGCGGTGTGACGATGAGCGAAGGCGACGATTTCGCGTTCGATGCCGAGCGCGTCGTTGCCGGAATCGGCGAGCGCACGCGCGCGATCGTGATCTGCTCGCCCAATAACCCGACCGGACGCGTCTTGCACGCCGGAGAGGCGGAGAAGCTGGTAAGCGCGCTCGAGGCGCGCTCGGGCGAACCGATCTGGCTGATTCATGACGAGATCTACCGCGAGCAAACGTTTGTAGAAGACGAGGCCTTTCTGGCCGAACGCTATCCGCACACCATCGTCACGAACTCGGTGAGCAAGAGCAACGCGCTGACCGGGCTGCGGCTCGGATGGATTATTGGCCCGGAAAGTTTCGTCGAGAATGCAATCAAGACGCACGCGTGGCTTACCTCGTGCACCGATACCTTCGCGCAGCAGGTTGCGCTGCACATCTTCGGCGAGCTGGGCGGAATCAACGAACATGTATCGTGGTATCGCGCGCAGTGGGCCGGCGTCGTTGAAGCGCTCGAGACGAGCCGAATGCACTACATTCGGCCCGAAGGAAGCTTCTATGCATGCGTGCGCCTTCCCCAAGGCGTGAAGTCCTACGACGCCGCGATGCAGTTAATCGAGGAACGCAACGTGCTGGCCATCCCTGGGGTCGCGTTCGGCGACGCGTTCGAAGGCTGGTTGCGCCTAAGCTGGGTTGCCCCCCTGGACCAGGTGCGCGAAGGTATCAAGCGGATCGCCGCCTACGTCAAAGAGTACGTATAGGTTATGCTTAGTCCTTGGGAAGAGGTACGATGCTGCCTCTGCTGCTCGCCGCGCTGGTCGCGCAGGTCACACCGTTGCCCAGCGCAACGCCGCTCAAGACGATCATCACCGTCAAATCGTCGCCGCTCTGTCAGGCCCTAACCGGCACCGTGTTCTCCGTGATTTCGGGGTTACAGAGCGACGATCGGATCATCGCGGCGACTAAGCCGGTGCTCGTGGACCTCGGCAAGGCGTGGGTCAACAACAGCATTGCCGGCCATCATTTCGATCAGATGCAGATTCACCAGAACTTCGAGCCGGCGGATATCCATAACGACAACAACCCGGCGATGATCCTTGACGCTCGAAGGCTTGCGCGGCTTGCCGAGGGCATCGTGCACAACCTGCAGGTGATCGACGCTCTTCTCGCCGATCCGCGGCTCACGCCGGAGCTAAAAGGGCAATTGCAAGCCGTCGCGGATCAGCAACGCCAAAATCTCAACGTTATTTACGGACTCTCTGACACATTTGCGTTGCAAGATATTATTGCCCATGGTGACAACACGCAAGGTGTCCTCAATGAGACGTTCAAGGGACGATCGATCGCCTTGAGCTCGAACGATCAGGACGTGAGCTTCCAGGATGTCTTGAGTGGACCGCAGCGCGCGGTGCTGGGCGCGCCGAAGGATCCGACCGTCGACACCGATCCGGCGATTTCACAAAAGGCGACTGGAGAACTCGCCAACAACCCAATTTTTCGGTTTTACGAGGGCGTCGAAGCGAATCAAATAGCGACGGCGCGGGCCGAGAATCAGCTCAACGCGGCCATACTCGACGTCGTGAATGAGTGTAAGGTCTAGCGCACTGCGGTTACGCCGTCGTAACCGATTTGGTCACCAGATAGGAATCGAGACCCTCGGTACCGCCTTCGGATCCGTAACCAGACTCTTTGACACCACCGAACGGGATCTCGGCAAACGACACGCCGAAATGATTGACGCCGATCATCCCAGCCTCGATGCCGTTGGTCAGCGTAATGTGTTCCGAGACGTCTTGGGTGAAGCAATAGGCGGCAAGTCCGTAGGGTAAACGGTTGGCCTCGGCGATCGCGTCGCCGATTTCGCGAAACGTGATGATCGCGGCCACCGGTCCGAACGGTTCCTCGTTGAGAATGCGCGCGTCGGCTGGAATCTCGGTGAGCACGGTCGGCGGGTATAAGAAGCCGGGCGTATCGTAGGGCGTTCCGCCGGTCTGCAGTTTAGCGCCGCGCGTTACCGCATCTTCGACCATGCCGTGGATCGATTCGCGCCGCCGTTCGTTGGCAAGCGAACCCATCTGCGCGCCTTCTTCGAGTCCGCTCGCTACGCGCAGATTTGCAGCGTAGCTGACGAAGCCCGAAACAAACGCGTCGTAGATGCTTTCCTGCACCAGAAAGCGCGACGGCGAAACGCAGACTTGTCCGGCATTGCGGTACTTGAACCCGGCCGACAGTTTTACGGCGCGCGCGAGATCAGCTTTGGCGGTCACGATGACCGGCGCGTGTCCGCCAAGCTCGAGCGTCGCACGCTTTACGCCTTGCGCCGCGAGCGCCGCCAGCTGTTTGCCGACTGCGGTCGAGCCAGTGAACGAAATCTTGCGCACGATCGGCGACGCGATGAGCGTCGACGAGATATGCGCGGGGTCGCCGAAGACCATCTGCGCCGCATCCTCGGGGAGTCCCGCATCGAGCAGCGCTTGCATGAGCGCGAGCGCCGTGCCCGGCGTTTCCTCCGCCGGCTTGATGATGATCGCGCATCCGGCGCCGAGCGCGCCGGCAAGTTTGCGCGCCGGGGTGAGCGCCGGGAAGTTCCACGGCGTAAACGCTGCGACCACGCCAACCGGATCCCGCAGCGTGATTTGCCGCACCGTCGCCGGTTGGCGCGACGGCACGACGCGGCCGTACGCGCGGCGCCCCTCTTCGGCAGCCCAATCGAAGATGTCAGCCGCGGCGCCGATCTCGGCCCGCGCTTCGATCAGGACCTTCCCCTGTTCGAGCGTCATCGTGCGCGCAATTGCGTCGGTGCGTTCGCGCACCAGCGTGGCCGCTCGATGCAGGATCACTGCGCGGTCGTACGCGCTGACCGCGCGCCACTTCGCAAANNGCCGCATCGAGCGCATGGCGCAAATCGTCGTCGGTAGCGATCGGCAGTTCGGCAAGCGTTGCGCCGGTCGCCGGGTTGATCACCGGACGCGTCGCGCGCGCGTCGGGGCCGATGCGCTCGCCCGCGATCAGCAGATACAGGGCGTCATAGGTAGGTAGTGTCGCAGTCATGGGCCTAAGTGTAGCGTGACCCGGTTTATCCCACAAGGCGCGCTAGTAGGACCCCGACCACGCGCCCATTGGACCGGCGTAGATCTCGACCAGTTGGGAGGGGTCGAGATACTTTTTTGCCACCTGCTCGACGTCGGCTGCGGTGATGTTCGCGAAGCGTTCGTTGAGCGTGCGGTAGTAGTCGAGCGGCAGATCGTTCGTGCCGATATCGAGCAGTTGCTGCACTTGACCGTCGGCCGACGCTTCATCGATCAGCGCATCGCTCACCAGTCGCAGCTTCGCGTCGTCGAGCTCGGTCTGCGTGACCGGCTGAGTTTGCAGCGTGCGCAACTCGGTGCGCACAAAGTCGACCGCTTCGACCACGCGGCTTGGCGAAGCATTCAGTTCGATCCGGAAATCGCCGCGATCGGGGCCTGCTTCGACCGAACTCGCCACGCTGTATACCAGGCCGCGCTTTTGCCGCAGCTCTTGCCACAAGCGCGATTCGAATGCACCGCCCGCGCCGAGAATCTGGTTGAGCACGAGGAACGCATCGTAGTCGGGACTGTTGCGTCCAACAGCCGGCTGTCCCATGCGCACGTAGACTTGGCTCGCGTCGGTGCCGACGTAGTCGTGGCCCGAATGTGCGGCCGGAAAGGCCACCGCGTGCGCATCGGGCTTCGATCCGGTGGCGTTCCAGCCGGCGAAGGCACTCTGCAACGCGCTGCGCACTTGGTCCGGGGTCACATCACCGACGACCGCGATCGTGGTCAGGTCAGGGCGCCAATACGTGTTCGTATACTGCAGCAGGTCCGTTTGGGTAAGGCCGTTCACGCTGAGCTGACTTGCGTGGCGCAGCGACGGATCGCCGGGCGCCGCCAGCAGCCGGAGGTACGCGCGATCGATCATCACGCCTGAAATTGACGACGTCGATTGCAGGCTGTTGGCGAGTTGTTCGCGTTCGAGCGTGAACCACGGTTCAGCGAAGGTCGGATGCATCTCGCCGTCGGCGAGAATCGCCACGATCTTTGTGAAGTCGCTCGCCAGACCGCGGGCGTTGAAGCTCTGCCCGTTTTGCACGACCGCGCCCATCATATCGATGTCTTTGCGCCGCTGCGCAAACGGATACTGCGCGCTTCCGTAATCGGCCAGCGTCGAGGCGAGATCGCTGACGCCTTCCTTCCCGGCGGGAGCGAATCCAGCTGAGCCGGCGATGCTTCCGCTCAGAACAAAGGTTGAGCGATCGGGTTTCGGCTGCACCAGCACGCGAATGCCGTTGGGCAGCGTGAAGCTCGTCGGATTGAGCGTGCTGCGGGCGGTCGTCGGCGTGCGCACCGCTTCTTTGAGCGCCGCCGGTTCGACGATCGGACCGTTGGGCACGCGCTTCGAGAAGTCGTCGGTGATTGCTGCGCTACTCTTGTCGGAATTCTTGGGCGGTGGTTGCGCGTTTGGATCCAGGCGTCCGATCACGGTCGGGCGGCTCAGGTATTGCTTCGCAACGGCAAGCAGCGATTCGCCGCTCAACGCGGCAAGGCGATTGTCTTCGTCGCTGAGGCGCTCGCCTACGATGCCGTACGTGTAGCCCGCCAAGTCACCAAGTCCGTCGACGGAGTCAGCGTTGTACAAGCGCTCGGCGATCGTCAAACGCTTCGCCGCCTCGACGAGGTCGGGCGAAAAGCCCGTCGCAAGCGTTTTGGTCATCGTGTCTTGGAAGATGCGTCCGGCTTCATCGGCGGTATGGCCGGGATTGAGCACGATGTAGACGTGCAGCAGGCCGCCCTTGAGTTGCGTGTCCTCTTCGGATTGCAGCGCGAGCGCGACGTTGGTTTGCACGAGCGCGGCGTAGAACGGCGAGAGTTGATTTTCGATCAACGCCGTGAGCGTGCTGATCGCCGGCTCGCCGGGTTCGGTATCGCCGGGAACCGCGTAGGCCAGATCGACGATGCCAAAGGGGAACGGTAAATCCGATACTACCGTCACTGTGTGGGTAACCGGCGTCGGGTGTATCTCGGTTCGCGGCGGGAGCGTCTTGCGCGGAATCGCGCCGAAGTAGCGCTGTGCCTGCGCAAAGATCGTGCCATGATCCACGTCGCCGGCGACGACGAGCGTCGCGTTGTTGGGCGCGT
>PMUE01000271.1 GCA_003167055.1 Vulcanimicrobiota bacterium
ATGAGGCTGACGCGCACGCCCGAATGCTCGCGCAATCCGGCATGCGGGTCGAGTTGTGGACGCACCTAACGAATCCGGAAACCGAAAAAACAGACCGCGAACGCTTTGCACGCTTCGTCGCAGTGTTTTCGCATCACGGCGTTCACATCGCCGGCGAGGACGCTGAGAGCACGTTCCCGGCAGCCAATGGCGCGAGCCACGGCACGACCGTTCGCATCGGCGTCGGGCTCTTCGGCGCGGGGAGTGCGAGCGGTGTCACCGGTCTTCAGTGTGCAATCGCCGTGAGCGCACCGGTCGTTGAAACGGTCGCCTCGGATGGCGACTTGCGCGCGAGTTACGCCGCGGAGGAGTTGCCGAAGGGAGCGCGCGTTACCGTCGTCCGCTGCGGATACGGGAACGGCTTCCCCCGCATCACCCGACCGTACCGGAACATTCTCTTCGTCGGGATGCAAAATGCCGTCGTGCTCGGCCAAACCAAGGGCGATCGGTTCGCGCTACTCGGCGCCGACGATAATCTCGATGAATTGGCGTCCGCGGCCGGCATCGTCCCACATCAAATCGTCACCAATCTCGGCTTGGCTTTCCAACGCCAAGAGAAGCCAGGATAGCGCTCGCTTGCGTAACGATTAGGAATTTGCGGAAGAATGAGACCATGATTCTGGCCCTGATAGCTACCGCGGCGGTTCATACGGTCTTCTCGCAAATCAATGACGAGCGCCGGGGCGACGGCGTTGCGTCGCTCGCACTCGATCAGTGTCTGACCTCGATCGCGAACGCGCGCGCCAATGATATGTTGCAGCGCAATTATTTCTCGCACGTTACGCCGGAGGGCCGAGTGCCGCCGGATTACATGCGTGCAGCCGGCTGCCCATTTCGCTATGCCGGAGAAAACATCGCCACCGCGCCCGATCCACTCTTCGCGGTGACCGAACTATGGAACAGTCCGGAGCATCGCCGTAACACGCTCAACGTCCACTTCCGCAAGGTTGGGGTCGGCATCGCGATCCGCTCGGACGGAACCCTGATCGTCGTCGAAGACTTTACGGACTAATGGTACAATGAGGATGTGCAGGGAATAAATCCGACGGTTCCGCCGTCAGGAACCGGGTGTGTTGAGTGTCTCGCCGACGGCGGCTGGTGGTTCCATTTACGCCGGTGCGCGGACTGCGGCCACATCGGCTGTTGCGACAGCTCGCCGCAGCGGCATGCGACCGCGCATTACCACGCAACGAAGCATCCGATCATCGCGAGTTTTGAGCCGGGGGAGACGTGGTTCTATAACTACATCACCGAGGAGTTCATCGACGGCCCTCTCTTAGCGCCACCACGTTGGCACTCCGAGGATCAACCAGTTCCCGGTCCGGCCGGCCGCGTTCCGCCGGATTGGCAGTCACACCTCCACTGACCGCGGCGTTGCGCTGTTGTGTTCGGACGAAACGTCTTTGGTCTGGCGGCTATCGGCTTTGGCATTTGTGGATTTGTCTGGCCTGACGTCAATCTTTGGAAAGAGATTGACCCGTTCGGGAACATCCCGCACGCGGAGATCCTACTCTATCTAACATCCGCGCTATCGATCGCCGGCGGCGTCGCGATTCAGTGGCCGCGCACCGCCCACGCCGGCGCGCTCGCACTCGCCGTCTTTAACCTGCTCTTCGTCCTCTTGTGGTTGCCGCACTACGTGCAGAAGCCGCTCGCCTTCGATTATGTCCCTGCGATCTCCGAACAGGTTTCGATGCTGTGCGGTGCGCTGATCGTCTACGGGGGAAGGTTCACACGCATCGGCTACTACGGCTTCGGCATTTGCGTCATATTTTTCGCGCTCGCGCAGGTAGTCTATCTGCAGTACACCGCGAGCCTCGTCCCAACATGGATACCGCCGGGCCAGATCTTCTGGACAAACGCGACGACGCTGTTCTTCGCGCTGGCCGCAATTGCATTGCTCTGCGGTCGTTTCGCGCTGCTCGCATCGCGCCTGTTAACCGCAATGGTCGTCGGATTCGGGTTGTTGGTGTGGGTGCCGGCATGCGTTTCCCATCCGCAGAAGCTATCGAACTGGACCGAGATTGCGACGAACTTCGGCATCGCCGGTGCGGCGTGGATCGTCGCCGACTATCTGGCTACACGTCAAACGTCTCCCAATCGTACGGCGTGAAGCCGGCAAAGGCGTCGTCCCAACCGATACGATAGGCTTTTCCGATTCCTTCTTGGTCGTTGAAGGCGCCGGCGCCGAGCGGCAGCACTTCTTTCGGTCGCATGAAGAAAAGTTCCGTAGCGACCGAAGAGGCCACAAACGACGCGAGCAGCCGTTGATGCTCGGCGTCGAGCGTTGGTCCGGCGTCCGGAGCACGAGCGAGCGCGCGCTTCGCGATCGATTGAAAGTAGACGCTGCGCATGTCCGTCACGAGAATCTTTCGTTGCATCGTTCCGAATACACCGAACCCGATTTCCACCGCATCTGAGTAATCGGTCACAGGTTCAAAGGGCGGATCCAACAGAATGACGTCGGCCGCCGAAGCGACCGAGTGCGCAAACATTACCGGCGAGTTACTCGCCACACCACCGTCACAATACTGGTTGATCGATCCGTCGGGGCCCGGAAGCTGGACGGGATCCCATGCAAGCGGAACCGCCGCTGACGCAAAGAGTTCGCGATGCAACAAGTCGGGCGTTGCTGCGCGCACGACGGTGTTTGGCCCTAATACCAACCGCAGCGCTGCAGTGAGTTCTTCGGGTACGTCTGCGGGCGCGTCGGGCGGTCTGAGATAAAAGTACTCGGCTCGCTGCGTCGTCAAGTTCGTCGCCACCCAGATCAGCGGCATTAGCACCGGTCGTTCCGGGTCGACATGGCGGGCGATCCAATCGAGAACGGGCTGCGAGTCCATGAGCGCGCCCTGGTTCTTCGTTAACGACGACAGCCGAAGGGCCGACGCGAACCGATCGCCGACGCCGCTGTCAGAATCGCGGAGCGCAGCAAACTGCGGCTTGAGGCGGAGCAGCTTCTCCGCGCTGATTCCGTACCAGAGGTCGCGTAGCTTGGTGTACTGGCCGGTCGCCACGAACCAGCCGTTCAGCGCGCCAATAGA
>PMUE01000125.1 GCA_003167055.1 Vulcanimicrobiota bacterium
TGTACGAGCTGGTGCCGCAGGCCTCGCTGGAGGAGGCATTCCTGCAACTGACCCAGGACACCGTCGAATACAAAGCGCTGCGGCAAGAGCAGGGGGAAAAGCGTGCCCGCGGCGAGCTGATGGGCATCGGCATCTCGACCTTCACCGAAGCCGTCGGGGCGGGTCCGAGTAAGCACTTCGACATCATGGGCATCAAGATGTTCGATAGCGCCGAGATTCGCATCCATCCGACCGGTTCCGGGATCGTGCGCGCGGGAACGAAATCTCAAGGGCAAGGCCACGAGACGACCTGGGCGCAGATCGTTGCCGAAGAACTCGGCCTCGATCCGCAAAATCTCTTAGTAGAAGAAGGCGATACGGATACCGCGCCCTACGGCCTCGGAACGTACGCCAGCCGGAGTACGCCGGTTGCCGGCGCCGCGCTCGCGATGGCGGCCCGCCGAGTGCGCGAGAAAGCGCACAAGATCGCTGCGCACGTGCTCGAAGTGGCCGACGCCGACATCGAATGGAAAGACTATAAATTCCAGGTCAAGGGCGTTCCCGAAAAGTCGATCACGATGAAAGAGATCGCCTTTGCGGCCTACACCAATCCGGTTCCCGGATCGGAAGCTGGTTTGGAAGCGGTCTACTACTACGACCCGCCCAACCTGACGTTTCCGCACGGCGCGTACATCGCGGTCGTCGACGTCGACAAAGAGACGGGCGAGACGCACGTGCGGCGCTTCCTCGCGGTCGACGACTGCGGCACGGTCATCAATCCGATGATCGTCGAAGGCCAAATCCATGGCGGGTTGACCGAAGGCTTCGCGATCGCGTTCATGCAGGAGATCAAATACGACGAAGGCGGGAACAATCTCAACACCGACTTCACCGAATATCTCATCCCGACCGCGCTCGAGACACCGCATTGGGAAACCGGCAACACGGTCACGCCGAGCCCGCACCATCCAATCGGTGCAAAGGGCGTCGGCGAAAGTCCGAACGTCGGTTCACCCCAAGCCTTCGTCAACGCCGTAATCGATGCGCTTTCGCCCTACGGCGTAACGCACATCGACATGCCACTCACGCGCGAGAAGGTGTGGAACGCGATGCAAGGAGCAAAGGCCAAGGCATGAATCTGGAGTGGAACGGGCAGGAACGCATCACCGCACCCAAGGCGAAAGTCTGGGCCTTCATCAACGACCCGGCGAAGATTGCCTCGTGCCTGCCCGATCTCCAGTCCTATGATGTGAAGGACGCGCACAACGTCGATGCCACGGTCAAGGTCGCCCTCGGGGCAGTGCGCGGTTCGTTCAAATTCGCGATCGCACTCGTGCCCGGCGCCGGCGGCAATCACATGGATCTGAAGATCTCCGGCGGCGGATTCGGAAGTGTCGTCAATCTTCTCGCAGGCGCCGATCTCACCGAAAATGCCGACGGCACAACGACGCTCGTTTGGAAAGGCACCGCTTCGGTCAGCGGGCCGGTGGCGACGATCGGCGGCCGCGTGCTCGACGCGCAATCACATCGCGTGATAAGCACCACCTTTGAAAACGTCAAAAATGCAGTTTCTCAAGCAGCTTGAAGAGCTCGATCGCACCCAGGTTCCGTACGCAACGGCCACAGTTGTCGTTCGCCGCTCACCCGTAAGCGCACATCTCGGCGATCGCGCGATCGTGACCGCCGACGGCCGGATGGAAGGATTCGTCGGCGGCTCGTGTTCGCGCGACATCGTGCGCCGCCAAGGTCTCGACGCGATCCGCACCGGCATCGCGCGCCTCTTGCGCATTCGTCCGGAACCCGAAGCGACCGACGATGTGTCCGATGCGCAGACGGTGATCGTGCCGATGGGCTGCGCCTCCGAAGGAGCCGTTGACGTGTACATCGAGCCGCATCTCCCGGCGCGCACGCTATTGATCGTCGGTCACACGCCGGTTGCCGCCGAGCTCGCGCGTCTCGGATCGGTCCTCGCGGGCTATCGCGTCCAGCGCGTCGTCGCGACCGAGGAGCTGCGCGATCTCTCGAGCGACGCCACAACCAGCGCTGTCGCGATCGAATCACTCGCCGGATATCTGTCCGAACTCGGCGCGCAGCGCGAGCGGCTCGTCGCAGTCGTCGCGTCGCAAGGACACTACGACGAGCGTGCGTTATCGCAGCTCCTTTCCGGCGAACCGCAGGCCTTCGTCGGATTGCTCGCGAGCCGCAAGCGTGCAACCGCCGTTCTCGGCGCGCTGGAGCAAGAAGGCGTGCCGCACGATCGCCTTGCGACGGTACGCAATCCGGTCGGGCTCGATATCGGCGCGCGCACGCCGGGCGAGGTTGCCGTCTCGATCCTTGCCGAGATCATCTCGGCGGTTGTTTCGGTGGCGCAGATCGAGCGCGACGACGGTGACCACCACTGTTGTCACACGTGACCGCACACGAACTTCGCGACGCCTTCGCCGCCCACGGCTATATCGCCGATGATGATTTTGCAACGACGTTCGAGCTGATGCTCGCACTCGGTAAGCCGCTCTTGATCGAGGGGCCCGCCGGCATCGGCAAGACCGAAAGTGCAAAGGTGCTCGCCGAGGTACTCGGCACGTCGCTGATTCGGCTGCAATGTTACGAGGGGCTCGACGCCGCCAGTGCCCTCTACGAATGGAACTATCCAAAGCAGTTGTTGCACCTGCGCCTCACCGAGGGCGACTCCAAGGAAGCGCGCGAAGCGCAGATCTTTAGCGAGCCCTTTCTCTTACGACGGCCGCTTCTCGAAGCGATCGTGCAAGACCGCGCACCCGTGCTGCTCATCGACGAGATTGACCGCGCCGACGAGGCCTTCGAAGCGTTTCTACTTGAAGTTCTCGGCGAGTTTCAAGTCACGATTCCCGAGATCGGAACGATCCGCGCAAAGCAACCTCCGGCAGTGGTTGTCACGTCGAATCGCTCGCGCGATCTCTCGGACGCGTTGCGCCGCCGGTGTCTCTACTTGTGCATCGACTATCCGCCGTTCGAGCGCGAGGTAGCCATCCTTCAAGCCCGGTTGCCGGGGATCAACGAACGGCTGGCCGGCGAGATCGCGCGCTTTATGGAGTGGCTGCGTGCGCAGCCGTTCCAGAAAGTCCCGGGCACGGCCGAAAGTTTGGACTGGGCGCTCGCGCTCGTGCGCCTGCATCGCGACGCGCTCGATCCGGCAACGCTCGAGGCGACGATGGGCTGCATTCTCAAAGTGCAAGAGGACTGGGAACTGCTACGCGCGCTGCTCGCCAAGCGTACCACCTTGCCCGAGCCGGACTACGGCCTCGGTACCGTGCAGGCCCACTAGCTATGTCGGATCTTGCGAGCGCGACGCTCGAGTTCACCGCGTTGCTGCGCGACGAGCACGACTTTGCGCTCGGACGCGCCGAGCTCCACGACGCGCTGCGCGCAACCGAAGCAATCGGCGTGCGCGAGCGTACGCGTCTTCGCGCCGCGTTGCGCGCGGTGTGCTGCTCGTCGCCGCGCGAGATTGAAACGTTCGATACCGCTTTCGACGCCTTCTTCTCAAGCGGTCCGACCGGTGTACCGCAACCGAAGCATGCGCGCCGCTCGCGGCCGGACGGGTCGGGCGAGCCGCCGCCGGAGCGACAGTCGTCGTTTCGGCTCGAGGACGAAACCGCCGCGGAGCGTTGGCAAAATCTCCGTGCGCGCTATAGCCCGATTGAAGGCGCCGCGCCGCCCCCGCCGATTTCGCGCGACGGCTACGACGAGGCCGACGCGCTGGTGCGCAGACTGATCGTTCGGCTGCGTCTCGGCCGTGCGCGTCGCTTGCGGCCGCAGCCGCGCGGCACACAGCTCGATCTGCGGCGCTCGCTACGGTCAAGCATGCAAACGGGGGGCGAGATCGTGACGCTACGCCGCCGCGGACACCCGTTGCGCAATCCGCGCTTCGTCGTGCTCATCGACGCGAGCCGTTCGATGAGTGAGCACGCGCCGGCGGCACTGCAAGTTGCGCATGCGCTGTGCCGCCGGACGCTGCGCGCGAGCGCCTTCGTCTTTAGCACGTCGCTGCGCGAGATCACGCGCGACCTTCGACGCAATCGGATCGGCGAAGCGCTCCCGGACATCGGCGACGCCTGGGGCGGCGGGACGCGCATCGGTTCGAGCCTCAATGCCTTTGTGCGCAACTTTTCGTCGCGCCTCGACGATCATACGCTGGTAATTGTGGTAAGCGACGGTCTCGACGTCGGTGATCTCGATCAGCTCCAACGTGCCATGCGCGAAATCTCGCGTCGCAGCGCGGCGGTCGCGTGGGTGAATCCGCATGCCGCCGAACCGGGATTTACGCCGGTATCGCGCGGCATGCAAACGGCGCTGCCGTATCTGAACTCGCTTTCGTCGTGGAGCGGCCTGGCCGATGCGTGAAGTCTTCGCAACGGTTGCGCAATGGCTCGACGACGGCGTCCCCGTTGCGCTCGCGACGTTATGCGAACTCCGTGCCGCAAGGACGGCGCCGATCGGCACGACGATTGCGGTCTCGGGTGACGGGCGTATCCTGGGCAACATCGGCGCCGGCTGTTATGAAAGTGAAATTATTGAAACCGCGCAGCGCACGCTCGACGACGGCGTCCTGCGTCCACTCGACGTCAATCTCGACACCGAAGACGAACTCGCCGGCGGGACCGCCTGCGGCGCGGTCATGCGGCTGCTGATCTGGCGCCCACAACGCGCGTTTGCCGGCGATGCGCGCGCGATCGTTGCGGGTGAACGCGCCGTCACGCTGATCGTCGGCACGTTCGAACACCTCTTCCCCGCCTAGGATCAGCTGATCTTGATCGGTGCGACGTCGCTCGCCGCGGATCTTGCCGCGATTGCGCGCCGCATGGACGTGCGCGTAACCGTCGTCGATCCACGACCGGCCTTTGCTACCGCCGAGCGCATTCCCGACGCGCATGCGATCGTGCGAGAATGGCCCGACGACTTTCTGCCGCTCGCGCTGACGCCGCAAACCGCGATCGTCGTGCTCTCGCACGACCCCAAGTTCGACCTTCCCGCGCTGCGTTGCGCGCTGCGATCGAGCGCGCCGTTCATCGGGCTCTTGGGCAGCCGTCGCGCGCAAGCGGCGCGTCGTGCGGCGTTGCGCGCCGAAGGCTTCGACGACGCGGCACTCGACCGGATTCGCGGACCGGTCGGACTCGATATCGGCGGCGCGACCACGGCGGAAACCGCGATCTCGATCCTTGCCGAGATTGTCGCTGCGCGCAGCGGACGCGACGGCCTGCCGCTGCTCGCTCGCCAAGGAGCGATTCACTGAAGGTCGTCGTCGCCGACATCACCACAATCGACGTTGACGCGATTGTCAACGCGGCCAACGAAGGCTTGACTCGCGGCGGCGGCGTCTGCGGCGCAATCTTTCGCGCAGCCGGACCGCAGCTGGATGCGGCGTGCGGCGCGGTTGCGCCGTGTCCAACCGGCGATGCCCGCATCACGCCCGGTTTTGCAGCGAAGGCACGCTGGATCGTTCATGCGGTCGGACCGATTTGGCGCGGCGGCACGCACAACGAACCGGAGCTTCTCGCCCGTGCCTATCGCAGTGCGTTACGAATCGCAGCCGATACCGGCGCGCGTTCGATCGCGTTTCCCGCCATCTCGACCGGCATCTACGGCTATCCGCGCGAGGCCGCGGCGCAGGTTGCGCTGCAAGCGGTGCGCGAGTGGCAAGCGTCAGCGACGCAGCCGATCGACGTGATCTTCTGCGCGTTTAGCGATGCAGACGCAGCGCTCTATCGCGCGCTCGGCGTTGGCTGAATGACGGTTGGGCTCACCGACGACATCGGGCTCGGAATCGATACCGGAACCTGTTCGGGTGCGCCTGACGGCGGCATCGCGTCGGTAACCGGCGGACAGAGCGTCTGCAGCGCGGCGCGCGCCGACGAATCCTCGGGTGAGCCCGCGGCGCGCATGTAACTCGCCACGTACATCGTCGGTCCGAGTACGAGGATATCCTCGGCGTCGATCTTACGGTCGCCGTAGGTCGCGCGATAGGTAACAAACGCCGCGGTGTGCCCGCACACTTGCTCCAATTGCATCGTTTGCCGCTGGTAGGACATCACGTGCGACTTTTCGGCGTTCTCCGCGCTGCGCGCGCTTGCGGTATCGCTCGGATCGGCATCGCCGGGACCGGGTTCTTTCATCAAGGCGAGCGATGCCGTACCCGATGGGCTCAAGAACAGCCCGATCGTGCCGGGCCACATCGGCTCGCCGAACGTTGCCGGGTTGCTTTGTAGCCAGCCCGAGGGCGCGACGAATTTCACCGGCGGTGCCGGCACAATATTTGAAACGACACGTCCGTGAAGACACAGCGACCGGACCGCCGCCTGCGCTTTGGCAAGCGGCGGCAGCGAAGCCGGATAGCTGTAGTTGGCGTAATAAATTCGGCTGCCGTTCACGACAAATACGAACTCTGCGCGCGGTGCACGGGGATAATTCGTGCTCTTCGTGGCGATAAACCAGCCGGTCTCGCCGTTACACGTTCGTAGTGCGCGGCTCGAGGTGTTCACAAACCCCTCCCGTTGCGCTGACACGCTGACATACGCAACGTAATCGCGAGCGCTTAACCCAAGACTCGGGCGATACCCGATCTCAACGTACTCCTCGTCGCCGCGGTCGAAGTTGAGCCACTGCGCCAGGGCGATCCCGTGTTTCGTCACCTTGGGCGGCAGATTCTCACGAACCCAACCGGCCGGCGGTACGATCAATGACTGCGGCACCGGCGCCACCGCAGCAATGCATACAAGAACGACGACGCCAAGGATCGCTCGCTTCATGCAGCGGGTATTAGGCGGGCCGGCTTCCAATCATTCCGTCGATGCGGCAAGACGACGACGGCTACACGTTGATGCCCCTGCTCTTCGGCCTCACCTTCGTCTCCGGGTTGGCTGACGCACTGAGCTTTCTGACGTTGGGTCAGGTCTTTGTCGCCAACATGACCGGCAATTTGGTGCTGCTCGGTTTTGCAATCGGTGGTGCCAAGCGCATTTCGATCGTGGGTTCGTTCATCGCGATCGCGGCATTCATGATTGGCGGCATTGTCGGCGGCCGGCTCAGCCGGCGCCATGGCGAGAGTGGCCCGCACCTCATTTCAGTGACCACCTTCGTCGAGATTTTTCTTATGTTGGGCGCGGCCGTGCTCGCGTGGCGCTTTGGTTTGGCGGGCTTTGTCGCATACGCGATCACGGCAATGCTCGCCGTCTCGATGGGCCTGCAAACCGCGGTCGCGCGCAGCTTGGGCGTTGCGGATATCACGACGACGGTCATAACGCAAACGCTTGCCGGTCTCGCGATGGACTTGCCGATCGCCGGCGGAACGAACACCCGCGCGCGCCGGCGTGTCGCCGCGATCGTGCTCATGTTTGGCGGCGCATTCATCGGCGCCGTGCTGATCTTCAAGGTCGGCGTTCCGGTCGCGTTGCTCGCGGCCGCGCTCACCTTCGCGATCGTGTCAACCTGGGCGTGGAGGCTCAAGCAGGCGCAACCGTCGCCGTAAGGCGCGGGTCGGGGCGAGTATGGCACAAGATCATATTGTACGTACTGCAAACGTCAAGTGGGTCGGCGACGTCGCCAAAGGTCACGGCGACATCACGACCGCGAGCGGAAAAGTCTCCGCATCCTATTCGTTCGGCACGCGCTTTTCCGGCGATCCCGGAACCAATCCCGAAGAATTGCTCGCCGCGTCGCACGCGGCGTGCTTCACGATGGCCACCAGCGCCGTGCTCACGCGCGCCGGTCATCCGCCGGCCTCGCTCGATACGACCGCAACCGTCTACCTCGATCGCGCCGGCGACGGCTATAAAGTGCCCAAGATCGAGCTCGCGATCACCGGCGTGGTTCCCGGCGTCTCGGCCGATGAATTCGCCACGTATGCAAAGCAGGCCGAAGCCTCGTGTCCGATCAGCAATGCGCTGCGCGCCGTTCCGATCAGCCTGACCTCGACGCTTACGAGTGGATAAACCACGACGCGACCATTCCCGCCGCGCTCAGGAGCATCAGCACGAACGCCAGCCACAGCCAGACGCGTGCGATTCGTGAAACGACGAGGTCTTTGAGCAATCGGCGGTCGGACGCGATGCGGATGATCGCGTAAATGAGCGGCACCGCCGCCACGCCGTTGANNAGAACAGCGCCTTGATCGGGTCAACGTGGAGCAACCCCATGATCACCCCGGCGACGACACCCAAGACGATGATGCCGTAGAAGCCCCGCGCCCGCCACGGCTTCTTCTCGAGCCCCTGGCGCAGCCCGAAGAGTTCGGCAAACATGTACGCGGACGCACCGGCTAGCACCGGCACCGCGAGGAGGCCGGTTCCGACGATGCCGAGGGTAAAGAGTGCATAGGCGAAATTGCCGGCCAGCGG
>PMUE01000137.1 GCA_003167055.1 Vulcanimicrobiota bacterium
TGTTTCTGTGGCACTTTCCTTCGAGTCACCCCGACAGGACGTTATCCTGCACCCTGCCCGATGAAGCCCGGACTTTCCTCACAGTTGCCGCATCAGCGGCAATAGCGCAATCACCCGGCGTACTTCGCTCGCGTAGTATAGCACGCCGTTAGGTGCCGTTGGCGTCGAAGATCCCCACCAGCGCAGCGGTTTGCGTGGCGGTAATGCCATCAGGATAGGGTCCGGCACTTGGGGTGGTCGATGCCGCCGGTCCGTCGATGAAGTACAGCGAGAGACTTCCGCTATTACACGGAAGCGTGTTGGCTGCGCATCCGGCGCTCGTCAAGCTCGCGCTCGCCGTCGCCGTGGCCGCGACGGCCGTATTACTTGGTGTTGCGGTGAAGTCGATGGTCTCCGTCGGCGAAATGAACGTGCTCGGAATGCCGACCGGTTGCGTTGCGCCGGCGGTATTGATCGTCGCGCCGAGTTGTTGCGAGCCGGTCGATGAGGTAATGCCGAATGCCGTCCCGCCTGCGCCGGTCACGGTCGCTGCGTTGTGCGCATTGATGGCAAATCCGCCACTCGGTGTGCTGTAGTCGGTATTGATATACGCGAGAATGTTCAGCGTGTCGGTGCCGACGGTCGGATGCTGTTCACCGACGATCACGAGGTCGACGTACGACGAACCGTTGAGACTCTGCGAAAGGGCTGCTGTGGGAAGGCCGACGATCGCGGTCTGCGTTCCGGTTGCATCTACCGCGAGCGTATGCGAACCCGTTTTGAATTGGATGTAGTTGCTGACGCCGCCATAGGCGAGTGCGGATACTTGTTTGGCGCCGTCGACATAGACGTCAACGGAACCCGAATCCGCCGATCCATTTACAAAACGAAAATAGCCGTAGTTGGTGTTGGAGACGATGGTGCTGGGTGAAGTTCCTCCGCCGCAGCCGGCGAGAAGTACGGTCAACGCGGAACCAACCGCGATGAGCGTGTGTTTGAATTTGGTGGGTTGATACATAGACAACGATGTACCAGCGTGCACGTTCGCTAAAACGTCCTTGCATACTGACTAACAAGAAGAAGAGCTCGGCGGCTTAAGCAACCGAGCTCTTTGTTGTATTCCTCTACGTGCGAGCGCGTTTTACGAAAACTTAACATTGGTACATCGTTAGCATGTTTAACGATAATGAGGTCCAGCTCTATCCGCGGGAGTGGCGGAAGCTCGTCACGCTAACCCGCTTGTCCGTCGACGTGGCCATGACGGGCCGCACGATTTCAGACTTCACCACCTACACCCCATCAGAGATGGTGACGGAGATGAAGGAGTGGGGTGTGCGCGACTAATTGGTGGAGGCAAGGAGACTCGAACTCCTGACCCCTTGCATGCCATGCAAGTGCTCTACCAGCTGAGCTATGCCCCCATGAAATTTCCAAAATGCTACGCATTTGGAACCGCACGTCGTGTGCTATTTCACTAAGTCGCCGCATCCGGCGGCGACCCCTTCTGGTTATTGACCTTCGTCTTCGATGACCTTGCCGTCCACTTTCACGGTGGTGTGCAACTCCTGGCCTTGCGTGACCATCCATGTTCCGCCGACTTGCTTCCAAGTGTCGAGTGCCTTGGCATTCACGTCGACGTTGTGATTGCCGTCGGGACCTTGAAAGCTGCCGACAACGTGCAATTGCGATACTACCGTGACCGAGCCGTCGGCATTAAGCGTCTGCGACACGATCGTTGGTTCACACGCCGTCGAGTGTATTTGTTTCAGTTGCATCGTTGCGGTGCCGACGACTTCATCGCGCGTGCGCTTCTTGCCCCTCACGTCGATGTCGACGTAGTCGGGGGAAAGGTAGCCGAACCCCGCGGTCAAGTTTCCATCGGTGGGAGCGAGGACAGCGGTACAACCTAACTGATAGTCGTTGGTAATCGTCTTTTGAACGTCGGGCGGAACGTCGGCGCGAGCAATGGCGATGCTCAACCCAAGCGCCGATACAAAGGCCACGGCAAACTTCGAAGTCATGGGATCTCCCACTGCGGGAAACGGGAGGTAATGGTGGAGACGAGGGGACTCGAACCCCTGACATCCGCCTTGCAAAGGCGGCGCTCTACCAGCTGAGCTACGTCCCCACGGCGCGCAACCCCATTCGTGCCTTCGGCTCGGCCCCCTCCCCCTTGCAAACCGGCCGCCGGCGCGAGAGGATGAGAGGGTACTACGAGGGCTCCGCCATGACTCGTTTACCACTCTTCGGTGTTCTGATCGCCGTCTTCGTTCTAGCCACCAGCGCCATCGCTCGGTCTGACGATGCGTGTTGGCAGCTTGTCTTCGCGGCGATTGAACGCGATGCCGCGGCCCCGCACGCCGCCTACATCAGCTACTCGGAGTTGGTCAATATCCAAAACGACGGCGAGCGCTACGAGCGCGCGAGCGCCAACATCACCTACCGCGACGACGGCATCGCGTCGATCGACGACGAGCGATGGGCGCGTCCGTTCGTGAGTGATTTTCTCGAACCGGGGCCGCCGGTGCTTGGACCGTATGGTAAACGTCGCGACGAATGGCTTGCCGCTGCGACGCGGGAGTTTGCGCTGCCGATGATCGCCGACGTACACAACGAAGCACGGCGCGCCTGCGTCGATCGCGGCGATGAGTTGCTCGACGGCGCGACCGTCGGCGACATCGCGCTGCTCGACGCTCCGACCGATCGTCCGGCATTGAAAGAAATCTGGATCGATCGTCGCACGCACGACATCGGGCGCGTCGTATTGTCGGGATACTTGACGATCGCGACGGTGAACTGGTCGCTTCAGCACGTGTTGACCGATTTCGCGATCGATATCGAGCATGTCAATGGGTATGCGGTCGTGCGCCGCGTCGCGTGGACCTATTCGTTCAAAGTGTACGATCAGTGGAGCACGCTCGATGCGCAGTACGATTTTGCGAACTATACGTTCCAAGACGCTCCACCGCCGGGAACGCTCTTTGGAAGTCGATAGTATGCTATACTAGCGCCACAGCAACTCTAGGCCTTTTCGAGCAGCCCACCGTTACTGCCGCACTCTTGCGCAGTCGAGATACGGGGGGCTGTTTTTATTTTGGAGCACCACATGGTTACGACTCATCCGCGAATGCTGCACATTGCCAAATGGGCGGCGCTCGGTGTTGCTACGGTTCTCATCGTGGAGATTATCGGGCTTGCAGCCCTCATGATCTTTGGCACGAAGCCGATGCCGCCGCAGATGTTGTCGGTCAGCGATCCGATGCGTCGCGTCGATTTCTCCGGTTTGCCGCGGCTGCAACAATTTACAGCGCGTGACGGCCAAGCCTTGAGTTATCGGATGTATCCCGGTACCGGTCACAGTGTGGTCGTCTTGATCCATGGGTCGTCCGGCGAAAGCAGCGGGATGCACGCGGTAGCGCAATCGCTCAACGCGATCGGCGACACGGTCTACGTACCGGACTTGCGCGGTCACGGCCATGATGGACGCCCTGGCGACATCGATTACATCGGCCAGCTCGATAACGACCTTGCCGACTTCATGCGCGTCATTCGTCCGCTGCATCCGGGAGCAACCTTCACCCTGATGGGCCATTCGTCGGGCGGCGGTTTCGTATTGCGCATCGCCGAGGGTCCGCAGGCGCACTGGTTCGATCGCTTCGTGTTGCTCTCACCGCTGCTCGGCTATCAATCGCCGACGTCCCGCCCGGATCTGGGCGGATGGGCGACGCCGTACATCGGCCGGATCATAGCACTGCGAACCCTGAATGCCGTCGGCATCCGATGGTTTAACGGGCTTCCGATCGTCGCATTCGCGATCGATCGAAACGCGCCGGTACCGCTAGTTGCGGCGTATTCGTACCGCATGCAAATGAACTTCAGCGCACCACGCGACGTCGTCGCGCGTCTGTCCTCGATAAAGCAGCCGATGATCGTGCTCGTCGGCAGCGACGACGAGATCTTCTATGCCGACCGGTACGCGCCGCTAATTCATAGCAAGCTCGCCGGCGTCCCGGTTATCCTCGTGCCCGGTGTCAACCATATGGGTATGGTGACCGATCCGCGCGCGCTTTCGGCGATCACCGCGGCGACGACATAATCTCGACTGAAAAATGAAGAGCCCCGCAATCACGGGGCTTTTCAATTGGTGGGCCATCCTGGGATCGAACCAGGGACCTCATGCTTATCAAGCATGCGCTCTAACCAACTGAGCTAACGGCCC